>NZ_JBQCYD010000053.1:0-15586 GCF_052088025.1 Senegalia sp. (in: firmicutes)
TTATATCTTTTAGACATGATAGACCTCCAATTTCCTTTTATTTATTATATCATGTCCGAGTTTTTATTGTATAATTAAGTGTAACCTATCCATTGTTCTTATTCAAAACTAAAGAAAACTTGTCTTTTTGCCATTATTACATCCCCTCATCTATTTATTTTTATCATAACATTATTTCAATCTGTTCATTTTTATTTACTTTGTTTAGAAAAAAACTATTAATTTCAGGATTATTAATTAAGCTCATAAGTTTTTTTACATCATTAGCATTACTTATTTTATAAAACTCTTTATTTATAGTTAAATATAGAAATACTACTTTATCTAAATTGATTAAATTTAAAATGTTATTAAATGTTCCTTTACTCTTCCCATTCCAAACCATTAAACCATAATCTGCATCCTTGGCCATTTCTTTATCTTTTACAGTATAAAAATCAAATCCTCTAATATTTTTAGAAACATCAATTGTTCTTGTTTGCCAATTCCCTATATTATTTCTTATTATTTTCCCTGAAGCATATACAATAACATTTTTATAGTCTTTATCTCTGACATAATTTTGAATAGCCTTATCAATACCGTTAGCATCTCCAACTAAAATCGTAAAATTATTTTTAATTATATTATTTAATTTCAAAATTACTTTAGAATTTAATTTAGTTATTTTACGTGGGCCCGCTATAAATATTTTCATAATATCATCCTTTTGTTTTTGTCATAGTTAACACATATATATTATTAATATTTTGATCTCTTTTTAATACTCTACAAATTTCATTTAATGTAGTGCCTGATTCATATAAATCATCTACGACAAGTATGTTGACTTTTCTCTTTGAACTTTTGTTCATCACAATAGTTTCTCTTATTGTTTTTTCTTTTTCTACTACATCTATATCTTTAATTTGAGTTATACTCTTTTTTGTTAATACATCTAGATAAATAGGTTTATTGATAAATTCAGCAATTTCTTCTGCTAAAACAAAGACAGGTTGAAATTCTCTATTTTTATTACTAGGTGGTGCAGGAAGAACAACATCAACCTTATTACTTATACCCCACTTTTTTAAAAAAATACTAATTAATTTAATTATATCATACACTACTTTTTTATTGGACCTATATTTCAATTTATAAATTAATTCTCCAATTTCAGTCCTGGTAGTTTCAAATTGTGCTCTACCATAACAATCTTCACCTAGATATTCACTTTTAACTACATGATAATCTATTGCAAAACCTTCTTTCCAATTCCCTTCTAATTTTATAGGGTTAATTGACAATTAAATCACCTCTTATATTTTTATAATTAAAACTTAATATTAATCATTATAACGATTTTATTTACTTTAGTTAATTGAATTGTTGATTGTAGTCAATGGTTTGAGTAAAAAAATTTATTTCCTTATTAATATACTTAATAAAATACACCATAATATTATCATAGATAATAATTATTTTCAATATAAACATTTTTATTTTGTTGACTATAGTCAACAAAGATATTATAATTATTCTAGACTAGGAGGTTAGATATGCATAATGAAAATACATTTAATAAAGAAAAATTTAAAGATTTACTTGAGTCGGCTAAGGGAGATCGTTCAATTAATAAATATGCTAATGACTCGGGTGTCAGTGCCGCTCATATTTCAAGGTTATTAAGGAAGTTAATAAATACTCCCCCTTCTCCAGAAATTATACATAAGCTTACTTCAACAGCATACAATGATATTTCCTATAGGGATATGATGGAGGCAGCTGGTCATATAGTAACTTCTCAAAATTTCTCAAATAATTTAGTTAAAGAAAATAATGAAAGTTACAATGCATTTTATCAAATAGAAAAAAAATCGTATAAAGAAAAGATTAGTCAGAAAAAAAAATTAAAACAAATTTTTCTACAGATTATTTTATCTTATTTATATGAAATGCCTTATGAATGGAGTATACATAAAACAGATAATAATTTAATATCAGATATGGTAATAAAAATAGAAGATTACGAATATGATAGACAATCAATAATTTTTCAACCTACACTTAAAGAAAATCTCATACCCTTACTACAAGTATATCAACTATATGGTAGACTATCTACTATTGAATTTGATACAAAAGAAAAAGTAATAATAGCAGTAAATAGCCAAAAATATTATAATTACTTTAAAAAAAATATTCCTATATCACTTAAAATTAATCTTTATATAATGTTAATAGATATAGAAAATCATGAGGTTATAAAAGAAGAAAAAATAGCAAATTATAATTAGTGTAATTATAATTTGCTATTTTTTCTTAATATTTCCATAAATATATAACCCTTCTATTTAATTCCCATAATTTCAAGCTCAATATCTAACAAATCATAATAATTTTATATAAATATCTTCCATGAACAAACATTATAAAACTTTCTTTGAATTCTATCCTTCAACACCCCTATGTCTATCTCTAAGTAAATCATTCACAGTCTTAACTGGATTGAATGTAGATATAGGAACTTCAACAAAGAGTGTATTCCAATTATCCATAGCACCATTCCAAAGACCAGGATGTTCTAATGCCTTTAGTTTTCTTCCCTTATATGTCTTTTCACTTATAAAGTATCTATCTTCATTTATATAATCCATTAAATTAAACTTATCGCCTTTATAGTCTTTGACAAAACATACTAAATCTACAGGATTGAAAAATTTTGATGAGTTTAGGATTTCCACATTTACTTCATTGTTTAAATCAATTTCAGATTTCTCACATATCTGTAAGTCTAGATAATCTCCATTATCAACAACAAATGGACCACCACCTGGTTCGCCTTGGTTTAAAACCATACCACAAACTCTAAGAGGCCTATTAAGTAGTGAAAGTGCAATATCCTTTGTTATTTCATCCTTGTAGGTAATGTTTAGAGTTTCTTTTATAAAGTTTTCTATTACCGCTAAATCATAATCATCAGCCAATATATCTTTAATATATTTATCAATTTCTTCCTTTACCTTAAGCCCAACAGATGCTAATTCTTTCTTTGAATTAATAGTATCATCTATATAAGACCTATGGCATACATTATCAATGTTTTTGATAAAGATAATATCAGCATCTAAATCATTCAAGTTTTCAATTAAGGCCCCATGTCCACCAGCCCTATATAGCACCTCTCCATCTTCAAGAAGAAAAGGTTTGTTATTCATATCTACAGCTAGGGTGTCTGTTTCCTCCTTTTGAAAAGAATATGTGATATTTATATTACCCTTATCCACCAATATCTCGTAGACATATTTGTTAAATAACTCTTCATGGTCCTTTGATATAGTGAAATGCAGATTAATATTGTCCTTATTTAAATACTCTTCTCCCTCATAAATATGCTCATCAATTGGCCTAGCTACAAAATCCTCATATAAATGCATCTTGATAAGAGCCTTGGGAAGATTTCCATAATCTAGCTTTTCATCTAATATCATATTGATAATTTGACATCTGCCATTTATATCTTCCCTATCCATACCTTCAGAAACAATAATTTCTTTTATATCACCATAAAAGGCAAATTGCTCTAGACTATCAAAGAACTTATCAGTAAAATCTGTATCTACCTTTGAATCCATATATTCATATAAGTCTTTAAACATTCTAGTAGCAGCTCCACTAGCAGGAATAAATTTAAGGCATTTTTTATTCAAATAATCCTTACTAACTTCACTTAAATCAGTGAGTTCATCTTCACCAACAGCAGAAACAATATTTACATACCTGGTTCCTTTATTAAACTTTTTAATAAACTTGTCCATAATAACCTCCGTTTGAAATAATATTTATATTTAAAAAAAGTGAGTAACCACTTTTTGGCTATTCACTTTTATTTATAAAAAACTAATCTCTGGTAAATGAATACCTATTATTCTAATACCTAAACATATACCATCTAATATTTGCTTAATATAAAATCCTCTAACCATAGTTTTATAGATTAATAGCATTGTATTATTACAATATTCAACAAATTATTAAGTTTAGTAACAAACACCGTAGCCCTACAGTTATTCATTCAAATAATCTTTTAATAAAATATTGAAATTAGTAAATCTTTTGATTGAATTATTATCTTTTTTTATAAAATCCCAACTATCTTTATACTCCTTGTCCACAGTAAAAATACTATTACATATTAAATTTACAAATCCATCTAAGTCATCTATATATTTATCTTGAAAATCCCTAGCATATTTAATCTTTAATTTTTCTTCAACTTCAATTTTATCATGAAGTACATGTTCTAAATTACAAGAAAAATAAAAAACTCTATAAGGAACAGATTTGTACACTTTATTTGTAGATAACAATAAATTTAATAAGCCCTTCTTTTTATTATTTCTTTTAATTACGCTTTCAATATTTTTTGCATATATACCATCTTCTTTATAAATTAACTTATTAGCAGATTGATCTTCATATATATTTTCTTCCGAAATAAATACAGCATCCATATCAACCAAGTGTATCACTTCTAAATAGTCACTAGGTTTAAACTTCCTTTTTCCACCACCTTTAATTATATCAGTAATTTTACTTTTAATATTTTTCTTATCTACATTGTTACTTGAAGTAATATCTCCATCTACAACTTCAAATATTATTTGATTATCATTCGGAATAAATTCTTCTAATAATAATTCTAAACTCTCTTGGTCTGTAATCCCCTCAACTATAAATAAAACTACTTTTTTCCTAGCCAAAATCTATTCACCAGCCTTTCGAAAAGCTCTAGTTATTTTAGCTGAATTAGTTTTATCATATATAACTTCGTCTTGTCCTCCTAAAATTAAATCCCTATAATACATATCTCTTAAGTTGTTATTAGTTTTTACATTTTTTAATTTAATATATCTATTGTTGGTATTGGTTGTTGTAAATACTAAATTATTTTTATTTAAAACTTCCAATGGTCTTAAATTATGGGATGTAAAGATTAACTGCCCTTTCCCTCTTTGCTCTAGTATTTCAAGAATCTCACCTAATAAATATTCAAATATACCTGAGTCTAATTCATCAACTAGTACTGACATTGACTTATAATTAAACATCGCTATTAATAGATGAAGAACTGCTACTATTTTTTTTATACCATCTGATTCATACCTTATTGGAATCTCTATATCTTCTCTACATGATAAAAGTTCTACTAATACTTCTTCATCTCCAGATTTAGAAGTCTGTATTTTTAACTCTTTTAATTTTATTCTTAATTCTGGTATAATTTCACTTATTACTTTATTAGATGCGTGGAGGCTAGTTTTTATTTCATTAACAGCTTTCCTAGGTAAATAAGTAGGTTTATCAAGGCCTATTGGCATAACTCCCATTGAAATATTTTCATTACTAATATAATTTTTAAAATTCATAGGTAGTACAATATTTGCATCGCTCAACGCTAATCGTTTATTATCTATAATAAATAGGTTTGAAAAAGCATAATGCTTTAGTATACTTAATATTCCATATTCATCAGCTATAACTTTAGATTTTTCATTCATCAAATCAATCAGTTCTTCTGAAAAAATCATACTTTTTTTATCTTTAAATTTCATTTTTTTGTTAACTATAAAATCATTATCATCATCATATAATTTCAATAATTCATCATTCCTATATTTTGGAAATATATTATTATTATTATATACATTTCTAATTAATCCTTTTACTCTATCCCAATCATCATTTATATTATCTTTATACCAATAGTCTATCGATTCTTCTTTTATAAATGTGTCCTCATTATTATTTAAAAGGGTTATTTTATATTTTACTTTATATCTTTTGTCACCATTTTTTATATAAAATAATAAGTCTATCTGTGACTCATTTTGACCGTACATAATGTATTCTTCAATATCTTCAGGTAATGATTTTCCAGTAAACATATCTTGAATAATCCTTATGGCACTAATAATTGAAGTTTTACCTGAACCGTTTTGTCCATAAATACCAAGGATATCTCCTATACCATCTTCTATATTTTGAATGCTGGCCATTTTAACGGTTCCATTTGATATATTCTTATAATTTTTAAGATTAACTTCTAAAATTCTAACTACATTGTCATCTAAATTATACATGATATCTCACCCTTTCAATTACATTATAATACTATACACAAGTATAAACAAGCTTATTTTTGATTTTCGATACATTTTGTTTCTTTAATAGTATACTCTTACAGCATTTTGAATATTCATATTTTATTTAAATATATTATGTACATGCAAGCAATTACTAATCTTATACTTTTATATAATAGCTGTATCTAATTTATATAATATTTAACAATTTATACTTATCCACTACAAGCGGTTTTTCCAAAATAATTTACTCATAAAAATTCCTCCAATTTTTTTACTATTTCTATAGAAAATTGGAGGGCAAGTTAATATTGTTATTTAAAATAGGTATTTGGCACAGTAAATATTGTTATTCAAACTAAGGGTTCATTTTATATCTATAGTAAAAATATTTCTTAAAATATTCACAATTTCAACAAATTGAATATCTTCTGCATAGGGGTACTTTAGCGTATATGATTTCCATATTTCGCTAAGATCTTTACTTTCTTCTATATCAGTTAAATATTTTTCATAGTTTTCAAAATATACTAATGTATTTCTTTCTTCAGCTTTTTTTCGTATTGCCTTCTGTAAGCTTTTCATATTAACATCATTTTGTCTAAGTGTAAGCAAAATATAAACATCATAATAATCCCTAGCTCTAGTATTTGCTACATTTCGTGCTAAAATAGATTCAATTTTTTCTGCAAGGATTGTATTTAAATTATATGCTTTTATTGAGATATCACGCTCTTCAAACATAAGCTTAAACGAATACTCTACCTCCCTTGGTATGATTACATCTCCCGTAGTGATGTCAATTTTCATATTGACTCTGATTGTAAAGAACTGAGCTTCAACAGAAACTCTAAAATCATCATAATCACTAATATCATGGATATTTTTGATATCTTTAAGCCTAAAAGATACATTATCATCAAGGTCTATCAATATTATCTCATTTAATATTTCTTCTATTATTTCTCTATTAATTGTAATACCCTTTATAGTTGTATCCATATCCATCGTACTTCTCATATCTATGCCAACCATAGCCGCAATAAGAAAACCACCTTTTAAAATGAAGTTATCCTTATACTTTGAAATAGCAATTCTTTCAAGAAGCCTTTCCATCATAAAATTCTGAAGTACGATATTCGATATCAAATTATTTTCCTTAGCCATATTATTAATCTAGTCTTTTAATTGTCTAGGACTACTAATTTTCATGTCAACACCTCCATGTATTTTCGAACCAGATCTTTGATATTAAAAACATCGGCATAATTAAGTAGTTTAGAATAATCTGCTCCGGGAGTTTTCATATATCTTTTGACTCCTTCATTCACTAAATCAGTGTCAAGCTGATCTTTCTTTTTTAAGCAGTCACAAATGGTTCTTTCTTTATTATATACATAGACTTGATGCCCAAATGGTGTCTCCATTGTAATTCTACCAATTGTATGAAGTTTCTCCCTAATATAAAAGAACTTAAATTTTTCTTTTTCTTTCAGAAGCCTCGTATTATATCCTGATGGAATTGTCAACATTAATTGAAAAGGTGTCCTATCTGTTAAGTCATGAAAATATAATGCTGTCTCATGGGAAAATATACCTTTTCTACATCTATATTGTGTTAAGAGATACTCATCTTCCATCTGATCAGGATTCATATATAAACCTTGTTCCACTCTTTCAATTTCACCTGATTGATGCATACGTTGTAGGGTTTTATTGTTTATACCCGCTGACACGGCTTCATTCGCTGTAACAAATCCGTTATTTTTTTTGATTAATTCCATCACAAGCTCATTTTTAGTCATAAAATCACCTCTTAGCTTTAATTTCGTCTTTGTTGTTCGTATATATGTTATCATATACTAACTAAACAGACAATACCAATAGTAAGGTGTTCTTACTCCTTTTGTCCTTTATATTCGTATAAATATTTTTATTACGCACTAAAAGGACATTTGTAACTTAGTCATAATTGGATTAAATGTAATGTAGTTAGAAATATTTTAGTCCTATAACTAAAACTTTCAAAGTAATTTCCTTATAAAAATTCCTACAATTTTCTTTTAGCCTATTTTATAGAAAATTGTAGGACAAGTTACTATTATTATTTTGAAATTATTTTAAATATTCAAGTTCGTAGAATATATCTATATTTTACAGATTTTTAAATTAAATCAAGTGCCTAGCACCGTAGCCTATTTTATTTAAGCTACCATTTTATTATAATTTACAATAAACACTTCTGGCTTTATTTTGTTTATTTCATCAACCATAGTTTCTAGCTCTAATGCTGTTTTTGTATCCAGATAATAATCTCCGCATTGTTCACAGATGTTGGCAGGAACATTTTTAATGATAATTATCCCTTCTTTTAAATCAACAATATGATTTACTCTTCCTTTTGTTAAATTAGCTTTACAAAGAATACAGTTCATAATATAATCTAACTCCTTCTCGTTTTAAAATCATCTAGACATTCACTTGGTGCTGAATAGTATGCTGTTATCATACAAATATTATCTCTTTCTAAAGCACATACTACATGCATGATTTTATCCTCATTTGTTGAACCTAAAATAAGACAGCTAGAATAAGGGTAGTCTTCTTCATAATATTCTATTATTTCTTTAATTATATTATACTGTAAATATTAGAATTTTAATATAAAAACTTAAGGAATAGAAAAAACATACTTAGTCACAAAAGATATATTTTGTAACGAATCAGAAAAATACTTCACTAGGAGTAGAATTTTGAAACCTATTATGTCCTCTACAAAAATTATATTCATTAATATAAAATTTAATAGATTCATATGCTTGATTAAAATAATATATTTCATCATGATATAATTTCTCAGATTTTAAACTTCTAAAAAACCTTTCAACTGCAATATTATCTGCAGGTTTACCTTTACGGTTCATACTAACTTTTATATCATTATCTACAAGTAATTCTAGATATTCTCCAGAAATAAATTGAGATCCATTATCACTATTTATAATTTGAGGTTTACCATATTCTCTAATAGCATCTTTAACTGCAGTAATCACTGATTCCTTTTTTAATCCTTTAGATAAATTCCATGATAAAATAAATCTTGAATACCAATCAATTATTACAACTAAATATAAAAAACTATCTTTCATACCTATATATGTTATATCTATACTCCATACTTTATTAGGTCTAGAAATTTCTAGATTTTTTAATAGATATGGATATAATCCATAAGCATTGTTATAATTTTGTGATTTCAAAATATTCATCTTTCTCATATAACTTTTAGTTAATTTCATACTTATATCAATCTTATATTTTCTTTTTAATCTATCATTTATTTTTTCAATGCCAAAACCTGGCATATCAGTATGTATTTTATCTATATGATTCATTATATAAATATCATCATAAGTAAAACCTTTAGGTTTTAAATATAAAGATGATCTATTTATACTAAGAAGTTCACTTTGGCGAATTATACTTATAAAGTTATTATCAAATTCAACTAAATTCTTCCTGATTTTTTTAGAAGTTTTGTTAAAAATATCTTTCTTTTTAAAAAATCCAGCTCGAGATTTGTTTTCTCAAGCTGCTTCTTAATCTTTTTATTTTCTGCCTTAGTATCTATTAGTTGAATATCTACATTTGATTTTCTCCCTAATAATTCAGGCAGTCTATCGATTACTTCTTTCTTCCAACTTCTTAATGTAGAATAAGTAATTCCATATTCATTGACTATATCTTTAATCATATTTTTATCTTGTAATAATTCTAAAACTATTTCTGTTTTAAATTCTGGTGTATATATCTTATTATTTTTCATGTTAAAAATTGTAACATAGAAGATATGAATTTGTCTAGTTTAATAGTTTACTATTAATTTCCATAAAAATATGTTTGTTAATAATAAATATATGATAAAAATTTGGCATTTCCTTAAATTTTTAGGATTTATTTTTTCTGTTTTTTATAAAAAATTGATAATAAATTAATTTTAAAATTGTCTAGTTTTTAGGTAAGAGTATCACTTCATATATAGAAATAGGATGGAAAAGTTACTATGTTAAAAATAAAAAAGGTCATATTTACCAAACTTCAATCTGCTAAACTGCCACTCCACACGCCAGTACCTGGAAGTGGTATTGCAACAAATACTAGTAAGCCCCATGCACCATATTTTTGTATATTTCCGCTTTTATTAATAGACCTATCCGTTAACTTATGTACTAGCTTTTTAAATAGCTTCCACTCATTGTTCCCCTTTAAATTAGCTTTTATAAGTTAGTGTCATGCACTGCTATCTATTAGATGTCTTATATATCTTTACTTGCAGCAACCTCAGCCAAAGATCCTACTTCCTTCTCAACTACACTCCTACGACATGGCCTTAGCAAATCATTTACCTTTTTCACAGGGTTAAATGTACTTAAAGGTACTTCAACAAATAGTGTGTTCCATCTGTCCATTGCTCCATTCCAAAGTCCTGGGTGCTCTAGTGCTTTTATATCTTTACCCTTATAGGTTTTCTTACTTATAAAGTATCGTTCCTCATTCACATATTCAAGCAAATTGAACTTCTCTCCTCTATGGTCTTTAACAAAACATACAAGATCCACTGGGTTGAAGAACTCTGAAGCACTGAATTTTTCATGCTGCTCTTTATTATTTAAATCTATTTCTGATTTTTCGCAGATCTGCAGATCCGTATATTCACCATTATAAACAACGAACGGACCACCACCAGGTTCTCCTTGATTTTTAACAACGCCGCATACTCTAAGTGGTCTATTTAAAAAGGATAAAGCTTTATCCTTTGTCATTTCACCTTTAAAAGTTATATTAAGGTCTTTATTTATAAACTCCTTAATTTCATCTATATCATAATCATCGGATAATAACGCTTTAATATACCCATCAATTTTTTCTTTAAAAGCATAACCTACTGATGCTAGTTTTTTCTTTGAATTAATGGTATCTTCGATATAGTCTCTATGGCATACATTGTCTATATTTTTTATAAATATAATGTCCCCATCGATATCATTTAAATTCTCTATTAAAGCCCCATGACCCCCAGGCCTATATAATATGGATCCATCATCTAGTAAAAAGGGGTTATTATCCATGTCTACAGCTAAAGTATCTGTCTTTGGTTTTTGGAAAGAGTAAGACACCTTTATATCATCTCTTCCATTTAATATTTTTTTAATATATTCATTAAATAAATCTTCATGATCCTTTGATATGGTAAAATGAAAATTCAATCTATTATTGTTTAAGTATTTTTCACCTTCGTATATATGCTCATCTATTGGAGTAGTTGAATAATTTTTATATGAGTTCATTTTAATTAAAGCCTTTGGTAAATTTCCATAATTTAGATTATCATTAAGTATATAATCTATTATTTTAACTCTACCATCTATAGTATTCTTATCAATATTTTCATTTTCAATAAAGTCTTTAATATCTTCATAAAAAGTAATATTTTCTAATTCATTGAAAAACTTATTGATATATTCAGTATCTATTTTATCCTCTAAATATTTATAAAGGTCTTCAAACATTCTGGTGGCAGCACCACTGGCGGGTATAAACTTGACACAGTTTAAATTTAAATATTCATCACTTATATGGTTTATAGAAGTTAATTGATCTCTCGTTACTGCAGATGCTATATTGACGTAATTTGTACCTTTTTTAAACCTATTTATGTTTTTGTCCATCTTTGCCCCCCATTGTAAAAATAGCCCTAAACAGTGTTAGGGCTTTATAAATTATCTATTTTGCTGTTCAAATCTCCAAGCATCTCTAACCATATCTTCAATTCCAAGCTCTGCTTTCCAATCTAGTTCCTTCTTAGCCTTGCTTGCATCAGCAAAACAAGTTGCTAGATCTCCAGGACGTCTGCCTACAATTTCATAAGGAACATCAATATTGTTTACTTTCATAAAAGCATTTACAAGTTCTAAAACAGAAGTGCCTCTTCCGGTTCCTAAGTTATAAATATTAACACCCCTATTTAGATTCTCAATAGCCTTCACATGACCTTTCGCCAGGTCAACCACGTGGATATAATCTCTAACCCCTGTTCCATCTATGGTATCATAATCATTTCCAAATACATTAAGCTTCTCTAAGTGACCCTTAGCCACTTTTGTTACAAAAGGCATAAGATTGTTTGGGATGCCGTTAGGATCTTCACCAATCAACCCACTCTCATGAGCACCTACTGGATTGAAATATCTTAATAGACTTACTGCAAATCCATCATTAGCTTTTGATATATCCGTTAAGATTCGCTCACTCATAGCTTTGGTTTCGCCATATGGATTAGTCGTCTTTTTCAATTCCATATCTTCTTTAAGTGGAGATGGCTGGTCCCCATACACTGTTGCAGAAGAGCTAAACACAAACTTCCCTACTCCATACTTCACACACATATTGCTAAGCACCATCGTGCTTACCAGATTATTATAATAATACTCAAGTGGTTTGGATACAGACTCCCCTACAGCCTTAAGACCAGCGAAGTGAATCACTCCATTGATTTTATGGCTAACAAAGATTTCCTCAACCTTTGCTTCATCGGTCACATCGATCTGATAAAAAGTTGGCTTGATGCCTGTTATGGTAGATAGTTTGTCCAACACTTCAATCTTTGAGTTGATAAGATTATCGGCGATTATTACTTTATGGTTATTTTTTATAAGTTCTATTGCCGTATGGCTGCCGATAAAGCCTAGGCCTCCGGTTACTAATATGTTCATTGGTTGTGGTCACCTCGCTTATTCTTGGAGATTAATCTCTACTAAATAAATCTCTAGTATATACCTTGTCCACTACATCTTTAATCTCATCAGATAATCTGTTCGCGACAATAACATCAGAGATTTGCTTGAACTTATCAAAGTCTTTGATAACCCTTGAGTTGTAGAATTCATCTTCAGATAAAGCAGGTTCAAATACAACAACCTCAATACCTTTAGCCTTGATTCTTTTCATAACACCTTGGATTGCTGATTGTCTAAAGTTATCTGAGTCCATCTTCATGGTAAGTCTATAGATACCTACAATCTTAGGATGTCTCTTAATAATCATATCAGCGATATGGTCTTTTCTTGTTCTATTAGCATCAACTATTGCAGTCATTATATTTTGTGGAATATCTTGGTAATTGGCTAATAATTGCTTTGTATCCTTTGGTAAGCAGTATCCACCGTAACCAAATGAAGGGTTGTTATAGTGACTACCTATACGCGGATCCAGTCCAACACCCTCAATAATTTGCTGTGAATTAAGGCCTCTCACTTCTGCATATGAATCAAGCTCATTGAAGTATGCTACTCTTAGTGCAAGATAAGTATTTGCAAATAGCTTTATTGCTTCAGCTTCTGTGGACTCAGTATATAGGATATCAATATTCTCTTTGATTGCACCTCGTGCTAGAAGTTCAGCGAATATTTTAGCTCTTTCAGATTGCTCTCCAATCACAATTCTAGAAGGATGAAGATTATCGTATAAAGCTTTGCCTTCTCTCAAGAATTCAGGAGAGAAGATGATATTATCCGTTTCAAATTTTTCTTTTACAGACTCAGTATAGCCAACAGGCACCGTCGATTTAATGATCATCACAGCATCTGGATTGATTGAAAGAACATTTGCAATAACTGCTTCTACAGTTCTTGTATTAAAGTAATTTTTCTCTGGATCGTAGTTTGTTGGCGTTGAGATAATGACGTACTCTGCATCTTTAAAAGCAAGATAATTATCTGTTGTTGCTGTTAAATTTAATTCTTTAGTAGCTAGATATTCTTCTATTTCTTTATCAATAATATGAGATTGCTTATTATTGATCATATCAACCTTTTCTTTAATAATGTCTAACGCTATAACTTCATTATGTTGTGCCAACAGGATAGCATTGGATAATCCAACGTAACCTGTTCCGGCAATTGTAATTTTCATTCGATATCCTCCTCACATAACCTAGGTTTAATTTTAATTTCATCTACTTTTAACACCACTATCGTATTAAATTCATTAGCATAATTTCAACTTACATCAGGCACTCTATCTTCAGAGTTATTATAATTTAAGATAAATATTAGAATCATTATTATTAATTTAATAACACTTGCTATTAACATACCTAGACAAAATCCCACCAACCCATATAAACTATAAAACATATATACACATATAGTATAGATAATTATATTGATAGCATTAATAATCAATTGCCAATTAATATGATTAAATCTAAGTAAAAATGGGTGTATTATCGAACTAATCACTCCAATAATAGCTGTTGCTGTTGTTAAATAAATTAAATCTAATGATCCCTCAGCCCAATCAGGATATAGTAAGTTTAAAACAGGGCCACTAACAAATATGATCACTATATATCCTATAAGTCCTACAATCGCTGTTAATGAGATGGCCTTAATAAAATCTTTGATTTTGATTTTTTCCATTTTGGCAAGGTAACTTAACATTACACCACTTACTGGAGTTATTACCATCGCAACTATCTTTCCCATCAAAGTTGCAGAGTAATAAATGGATACAGCAGCCGGTCCAAGAAGTGGAAATAACAATAATTTATCAGCATAAGTCAATATTGTTTTCATGAAAACTGAAAAAAATAAAACAATACCCTTATATGTAATTTTACTAAACAGTTTTGTTTTTGAAAAACTTTCATTAATTAAGTTAGAATTCTTAATAATATAAATCAAACTAAAGCTAGCTCCAAAAACATATACTATTTGCCAGTATCCTATTAAATAAAATATAATAAGGCCGATTAGATAGCCAAGGCCTAATATTAAATTGTTTAATAATATAGCTTTATAATTTATTTTTATTCGAAAGCTCACAATGAGATATTCTCTCATAAGATTTAGACACGAAAATAAAGTTACTAATAGTACACTAACAGGCGCAAAATGCCCCTCATAATGCATAGTACCGATTATCATTACTATTGCATTAATTACAATACTCCCTATTAGTAGTATATTGAAATCGCCAGTAATATCATTACTTCGATATTCACTATCCATTAATAACCTAATATTATTTAGCACACTTCCAAACGGTAGGCTAAATAAAGTTGCCATACTTATTAAAGTTATCGCTATACCATATTCTGTTTCCCCTAAACGCAAACCAATAATAGGAAGAATTATCATTTGAAGCACTAATGTTGGAACTGTCGAAGCAATAATATTCAATATAGCATCATATATAATTTTTCTTTTAATCATAAATACTCCCTCTCTATCATCATCTTTCTTATGCTAAAAAAAGAAATAAACTAACCACCCACTTTAAATATAGTTAATGGCTTAAACTATGTGGTTTTTAAATCAGTATTAATCATTGTAGAATTGCGCTGTTGGTCCTCTGTCAAGAAAAAGGACAAATTAAACGTAATAAAACTATCTTCTGCT
>NZ_JBQCYD010000054.1:0-15116 GCF_052088025.1 Senegalia sp. (in: firmicutes)
TGTCAATAATCTTTATTAACAAAGATTACTTACAGGGGGTATATAAATTATGAAAGAAAAAGCTTTATGTAATAAAGAAAAAAATATAAGCATAATATATAGTATATCAAATTTTTTAAAAAGGGTGAGACCAGGTATGGATAATAAAAATTTTGAATACGAAGAAGAAATGAAGAACTTAAAACAAGCTCATAAGGAATGGACTCAAGCCGAAATATATTTTGAAAATGTAAAAGATGATGATTTAATAGATCATGCTATATATAATTTAGAAGCAGCTAAGAAAAAATATTTTTATCTATTAAGTAAAGTTCGCGAAAGAGTTTTGGAAGAAAATGCATAAATTTAAGAATAATTAGAAGCTTATCCCTATATACTATAATAAAAAGATATATAGAGGTGTTCATATGTTTAGTGAATGGTTGGTATCAATTCCTATAATAATCATAGCTTTATTTTTTATTGGATTTATAATAATGTTAAGTGCTAAAAGGATAATAAAATTAATATTAAATAGTATAGTAGGTATAATATCACTCTTCTTATACAATATGATATTAAGCGGTATAACAGGAATTTATATAGGTATAAATTTGTTTACAGTAGTTTTTATAACTATATTTGGAATTCCAGGTTTCATTATTTTAATTATACTTAATTTGATATTATAATATAAATGGTTAAGTATTTGGCTATAGGGTATATATATAGTATGTATAAAAACAGATTAAAAAAACTAAGGGGGAAAAAATAATGGCTACAAAGAAATTAACAGCAAAATTAAGAGAAGAAGTAGGAACGGGTGATTCAAATCAATTAAGAAGAGAAGGATATACTCCAGGTGTCTTATATGGAAGAAGTAAGGATACTAAAAATATAGCTTTTAATACCAAAGAACTTCAAAAAATAGTAACAGATGAAGGCTATGGTGCATTAGTTACATTAGATATAGATGGGAAAAATACAGCAGCTATATTAAAAGATGTCCAAAGGGAAATAGTAAAAGATGGATTTTTACATGCAGATTTTCAAGAGCTTTCTGAAAATGAAGAAATAAGACTTACTATACCTTTATACCTTGAAAACAGAGAAAAGGCAGAAACTAATGATTCTATAGTTCAATTACAATTATCCGAAATAGATATTGAATGTCTACCAAAATATATTGTAAGTTATGTAAATATAGATGCAGCAAAATTAAAAGATCAGCCTGCTATAACAATAGGGGATTTAGAACTAGAAGGCATTGATATATTACATGAAGATGATGAAGTAATTGCAAGCCTTACTTATGCTTCAAAAGCTCAAGAAGAAGATGATGATGACGAAGAAGCAACAGAAACTCCAATATATGAAGATGAAAAAAGTGTATTAGAGTAAATTTATCTAAGGGACTATTAAACTAATAGTCCCTTTTAATATGTTAAATTTTCTGAATTTAGTGTAGCAATTTGTTTCTTTATGTAGTATAATAAGGAAAAGAAGAAGAAAATTGGAGATGATATTGTGAAAATTATATTTTTGATTCTGCTCATCATTCCAGTAGCTTTTGTTCAATTAATTATATTTTCTGATATAATAAATACTTCTCATAGGTTGAGAAAAGCTCAAAAGATTAAAACATCTAGTCAAAATTATGAATATGAAAATGAAAACAAAGAAATGTTAAAAGAAGCAAACTAAAGGAATTTCCTTAGTTTGCTTCTTTTAGGTTGAAAAATGAATCAAGGGGGCGTATAATAGATGAAGTCAGCAAATATATCTATTATAAGAGGTGAAATATATGATAAGGCATGTAGTAAAAGAAGTAAAGAGAAGAGATAATTTACCCCTATGGCAAATTAGTGCTATTATTATGATAGCTATAATATTTATTAATATTCTTATAACAGAAAGTAATAGACTTCAAAAGCACTATGCATATATTGTAAGTATAGCTATATTATTATCTTCAATAGTTATATTTGTATATTTTTTATATAAAAGATTAATAAATTATATATATATATTAGATGAAAATGTACTTATATTTAAAAAGGGAATTAGAGAAAAGGATAATATAAAGCTTATAGTAAAAGAAGAAGAGTTAGAATGGATAAAACCATTTAAAGAAAGTGAAAAATGTAGAGGTATAAAAAAAACATATAAATTCATATTCAAAAAGAACAAAGAAAAAATATATGTAGGACAATTTGTTAGAAACCAACAAAAATATAGGTTTTTATTCGAGCCTGGAAAAAAAATGAAAAAAGCACTTAATTTAGAGCCTGTTCATGGTTAATTCATGAATGGCTCTTTTATTTTCATAAGTCCATGCAACAAACATGCTATATGATGAATAAAATATAAATATAGGTCAATAATCTAGATATAATATTATAAGGGGCTGATATATATGGGTTTTGAATGCAAAATATGTGGGGTAGATGACAAAGCTAGCATAAACTTTCTAGGAAAAAAGATATGTAAGGAATGTATAAGTAAAATAACAAATACAGAAACAGACACTGTGCTTGATTATGAATATTATAAAGCAAATATAAAAGAAATGTGGTTAGATTACATAACAAATTGAAGATGGACTTACATAGTCCATCTTCAATTTGTTATAATGTAATTATTCTAAAGAAAAGGATGATTATATGAATATGCCAATTGTAGAAGGACTTTTAAAATATAATTATAAGAGAGCTGTAAGATTTCATATGCCTGGACATAAGGGAAAGTCTGTATATGATTTAGCAAAATTCATACCTGAGATTGATGTAACTGAAGTAGAAGGAGTAGATAACCTACATGGTGCCAAGGGCATAATAGATAAATCACAAAAAAAGGCAAGTGATATTTATAAGACTAAGAAAACATTTTACTCTGTAAATGGAACTACAGCTGGAATTTATGCAGCTATAACAGCCAGTGTAAAACCAGGAGAAGAAATATTAATTCAAAGAAATTGTCATAAATCTATATATAATTCACTAGTTATAGGTAGAATAAAGGGGCATTATATTTATCCTAAATATGATGATGAAAATAATATTTTAACTATAATAGATCCAAAGGAAATTGATCATATACTATCTAAAAATAAAAATATTAAAGCAGTAGTTATAACTTATCCAACATATTTTGGGATTTGTTCTGATATAAAGTCTATTTCTGATATTGTTCATAAGCATGAAAGAATTCTAATAGTAGATGAAGCTCATGGATCTCATTTGAAATTCAATACAGATTTACCTGTATCAGCTGAAAGTGCTGGAGCTGATATAATAGTTCAAAGCACTCATAAAACTTTACCTGCCTATACACAAAGTTCTATGGTGCATCTAAATTCAGATAGGGTAGATGAAGATAGGCTTGCTAAAATGATGAGTATGTATCAATCTACTAGTCCTTCATATATACTTATGGCCTCCCTTGATATAGCTATGGATTATATGAGTGAAAAGGGAATTGAGAAATTAAAAAGTATAAACTTGATTATAGATAGGTTTATAGGAAATATGAGTAAAATACAAGGGATAGATATATTAAAGGGTAATAAGGATTATGAGCTTGATAAAACAAAAATAGTAATAAATGCTGTAAAACTAGGTCTTACTGGTAGGGATTTAGAAAGTATATTAAGGGATGACTACAATATAGAGCTGGAAATGAGTGATTTATATCATGCTCTTGCTATGGTATCTGTTATGAATACTAAGGGAGATTTAGATGAATTGTATTTAGCTCTAAAAGATATAGATAATTCTTATTCTCCTGAGCAATTTAAAGTTAAGAAAAATATAAAATACTTATATCCTAAAAAAGAAATCGAAATATATGAAGCATTTAATGAAGATAGTCAATTTGTCAGTCTAGAAGATGCACTAGGTGAAGTATCAGCTGATTATATAATCCCATATCCACCAGGAGTGCCAATTCTTGCTCCAGGAGAAGTCTTAACTAATGATATAATAGATTATATAAATGAAATGATAGATGCTGATATAGAAATACTGGGTATTAAAGAAGGTAAAATAAGTATAATTAAAAGGTAAAGGATGTTTTAAATGAGGGGTTTATTTATAACAATAGAAGGTCCAGATGGAGCAGGTAAAAGCACTCAAATAGAATTATTAAAGGAATACTTTAAAAACAAGGGAAAGGAGATAGTAATAACTCGTGAACCTGGAGGAACTTTGATAAGTGAAAAAATAAGGGATATAATACTAGATAATGAAAACAAAGAGATGGCGGATACTACAGAAGCATTACTTTATGCAGCAAGTCGAGCTCAGCATGTGGCAGAGAAGATACTTCCAGCTCTTAAAAAAGGACAAGTGGTAATATGTGATAGGTTTGTTCATTCAAGCTTAATCTATCAAGGTATGGCACGAGGTCTTGGAATAGATGAAGTAAAAGCTATAAATGATTTTGCAATAATGGGACTAATGCCAAATATAACATTTTTCTTTGATATTTCACCAGAAATTTCACTTAAAAGAAAAGATGAGATGGGTAAAAAGGATAGACTTGAAAATGAAAATATAGATTTCCATAAAAAAGTATATGAAGGATATAAAAAATTAATAGAAAAATATCCTGATGAATTTAGCGTGATAGATGCTAGAAAAAGCAAGGAAGAAATACATGAAGATATAATATCTAGATTACCTATAAATACTAGGAAAGCGAATAATTTATAATAAAAGTGGTATATATATAATATAAGGAAGATTGAAGGGGGTATATTTATGAAACTCGTATTTGCAATAGTACAAGACGAAGATGCTCATAAACTGATGGATAAACTAATGAAAAATAAATTTGGGGTAACAAAGCTTGCATCTACTGGAGGATTTTTAAGGGCAGGAAACACAACTCTTATAATAGGTGTAGATGACGTTCGAGTAGATGAAGTTATAGAGCTTATTGACACTATAGCAAAAACTAGAACACAAATAGCAACAACGCCACCACTTACTACATGGTCTCAAGGAGTGTATATGCCATACCCTGTAGAGGTAGAAGTTGGAGGAGCTACAATATTTGTAGTAGATGTAGAAAAGTTTCAAAAGGTATAATTTAAATAATCTTTATGATATAATAAAATAAATTCTAAGAGGATGATTAATCATCCTCTTAAATTTTTGGATTAAATATGGAGGAAAATATGGATTTTTCAGATATTATTGGACAAGATAGAATAAAAAACAATCTTAAACATGCAATTAAAAATTATTCCATAGCCCATGCATATATATTTGAAGGGGAAGCTGGCATAGGTAAATCAATGATGGCTCAAGCATTTTCTAAGGTGCTTTTATGCAAAGAAAATGATTCATACGCATGTGGTAAATGTAGTTCTTGTATAAAATTTGATTCTTTAAATCATCCAGATTTTCATGTGGAAGAAAAAGCTGCTAAGTCCTTTAAAAAAGAGCAAATAGAAAATATAATGAAAGAAATAAGAACACTACCTTATGAAGATGGGAAAAAAATATTTTTAATAAAAGATGCTGATAAAATGACACCTGAGGCTCAAAATGCTTTTTTAAAGACATTAGAAGAGCCACCAGATGATACTATAATAATATTAAATGTAGAAAACACAAAATCGCTACTTCCTACTATAATATCAAGAAGTCAAAGGTTAAAATTTTCGCCTTTAAAAAGTATAGATATAAAAAATTATATAGAAGAAAAATATAATATAGATAGTGAAAAATCTCATTTTATAGCTAATTTTTCAAATGGGAATATGGGACGTGCAATAGATTTATCAGATTCATCTGACTTTAATAATTTAAGAGAAGAGCTTATAAATATAATTAACACTAGCATAGAAAAAGAGAATTTTAGGGTATTTACTCAAAGTGATTTTTTTGAAGAAAACAAAGAAGATATTGATTTGATTTTCAATATGATGATAACATGGTTTAGGGACTTATTAATTTATAAAAACATGAAAGAACATGAACTTATAATTAATAGTGATAAAAAAAATGTGCTTAAAAATCAAGCATTTAAACTTTCTAATAGGAGAATCCATGATATAATAGATGATGTATTACAAACAAAAGATAATATAATGAGTAATGTAAACCTGAAAATAAGTATAGAATTATTACTCTTAAATATAGGGAGTTGATATATATGATGAAAGTAGTTGGAGTTAGATTTAAAAAGGCTGGGAAAATTTATTATTTTGATCCAGATCAAACAGGGATAAAGAAGGATGATTATTCTATAGTTGAAACAGCTAGGGGATTAGAATTTGGTAAGGTAGTAGTGGGACCAAAAGATATGAAGCAGGAAGATTTAGATGATATTGCCCCTCTTAAATCTGTTATAAGAATTGCAAATGAAGAAGATGTGAAAATACATGAAGAAAATATCTTAAAGGAAGAAAAAGCATTTTCTACATGTACTGAAAAAATAGAAGAGCATAATTTAAACATGAAACTTGTAGATGTAGAATATACATTTGATAATAATAAAGTTATATTTTATTTCACTGCAGATGGCAGAGTGGATTTTAGAGATTTAGTTAAAGATTTAGCCTCAATATTTAGAACTAGAATTGAACTTAGACAAATAGGTGTACGCGATGAGGCAAAGATGATAGGTGGTATAGGTCCTTGTGGAATATCACTTTGTTGTAATACTTTTTTAGGGGATTTTGATCCTGTAAGTATAAAGATGGCTAAAGATCAAAACTTGTCACTAAATCCTACAAAAATATCAGGACTATGTGGAAGACTTATGTGTTGTTTGAGATACGAACATAAAAATTATGAAGAATCCATAGAAAAATTACCACCAGTAGGGAAAAAAGTCAAAACACCTCGTGGTAGGGGAATAGTTATAGCTACTAATCCATTGCTTGAAATAGTAAAGGTGAAGTTGAAAACAGATGCAGATACTGAAGAAATAATCCCATTTGTATTAGATGAAATAAAATAAATATTAATTAATGAAAAAAACCTTTCCAATTGTTAAAGAAAGTGTTAAAATAAAATTGAAACTACAAGGAGGTGTATATATAATGGCTTATCGTATAAATGATAGTTGCATCAGCTGTGGAGCTTGCGAACCTGAGTGTCCAGTAAGTGTTATTAGTGCAGGTGATGACATATATGTTATAGACGAGGATGGTTGCATTGATTGTGGTGCTTGTGCAAATGTTTGTCCAGTAGATGCTCCTCAACCAGTATAATATTAAATAACTAATAAAGACCCTACATTTGAGGGGTCTTTTTTGTTATAATAGTATTATATATTTAGAGGTGATAAAAATTGTTAAAAGAAAATGAAAGAATAGATGATATTGAACTTAAAGGACTTAAAATAATACAAGATAAAACAGGTTTCTGTTTTGGAATAGATGCAGTATTAGTTGCAAATTTTTGTCATATAAAGAAAAATTCTAAAGTGGTAGATTTAGGAACAGGTACAGGCATAATACCTCTTATATTGTGGGGTAAAAATAAACCATCTAAAATATATGCTATAGAAATACAAAAAGAAGTAGCTGATATGGCAAAAAGAAGTATGGAACTTAATGAAGTAGAAGAAAATATAGAAATATTAAATATAGATCTAAAAGAAGCAAGTAAATATATAGATATAGATTCAGTTGATGTAGTAGTATCAAATCCACCCTATATGAATAGCGGTGGAGGGCTTTTAAATCCAAGTGATAAAAAGGCTATATCTAGACATGAACTACTATGTAGCTTAGAAGATATAATAAAAGAAGCACGAAAATTACTTAAAGATAATGGAAGCTTCTATATGATTCATAGGCCATATAGACTTGTAGATATAATATACCTTTTAAGAAAATATAAATTAGAACCAAAAATTTTAAGATTTATCCATCCTAAAAGAGGAAAAGAGCCCAATATGATATTAATAAAGGCAGTAAAGGGAGGAAATCCCGAACTTAGAACAAAAGCTCCATTATATGTATATGATGACGATGGAAAATACACAAAAGAAATAGATGACATATATGGAAGGTGAAAACATGAGTCAAACAGGTAAGTTATATATATGTCCTACACCTATAGGAAATTTAGAAGATATCACAATAAGAACATTAAACACACTTAAAAGTGTTGATTTAATAGCAGCAGAAGATACAAGACATACTTTAAGACTTTTAAATCATTTTGAAATAAAAAAGCCATTAACTTCATATCATGAGCATAATAAAAGAGAAAAGGGATCTATTTTAATAGAAAAATTATTAAATGGTGAAAATATAGCACTAGTTTCTGATGCTGGGATGCCTGGCATATCTGATCCTGGAAGTGATATGGTTAAGTTAGTTATAGAAAATGGATTAGATGTTGATGTATTACCAGGAGCTACAGCTAGTATATTGGCCCTAATATTATCAGGATTTAATACAGAAAAATTTGTATTTGAAGGCTTTTTACCTTCAAAATCAAATAATAGAAAAGAAAGATTAGAAGAATTAAAACTAGAATATAGGACAATGATTTTTTATGAATCACCTCATAGGATAAAACTTATGTTAAAAGATTTATCAAAGGTATTAGGAAATAGACAAATAGCACTAGCAAGAGAACTTACTAAAAGATACCAAGAGGTTATTAGGATGAATATAGAAGATGTATTAGAAAAGTTTGAAAAAGAAAATCCTAAAGGAGAATTTGTAATAGTAGTTGATGGAGTAGATAAAGAACAGATAGAAGATATAGAGGAAAATTTATGGGAAGATTTGACTATAAGAGAACATATATTAGAGTACATGGAAAAAGGATATAGCAAAAAAGAGTCTATAAAAAAGGTATCAAAAGAGCGAAATATTAAAAAGAATGAAGTATATAAAGAAAGTATAGATATAGAGATATAAAAAAATTTCTAAGCTAATTTAGCTTAGAAATTATATTCTTACTTTATTTCTTCTTTACAGTTTTCGCATATATTCTTGCCTTTAAATTGGCTTACACCATCAGCTTCGCCACAGAATATACAAGCTGGTGCATATTTTTTAAGTACGATTTTTTCTCCATCTACAAATATCTCTAAAGCATCTCTTTCTGCTATATCAAGAGTTCTTCTAAGTTCTATAGGTAAAACAACTCTACCAAGCTCGTCCACTTTTCTTACAATACCAGTTGATTTCATTAAGTAACCTCCTAAAATTTTTATAATTCGACATTCGACAAATTTCTTACACTTTAAATAGTAGCAGAATTTACAAATAAAGTCAACATAAAACTAAAAGAATATTAAAAAGATAATTAATAAAAATTAATAATTATTATATGAAGAGGTGGAAAAGTGCTAGAAATCAATGATCAGCTTAAAAATATAGTTTCTGAATTAAATGATGTTTTAAGTAAAAAATATGAAAATACTTCTAAAATGGAAATAAAAGATATAAGAAAAATAATAAATGAAAATGTAGGTCACATAAGAAAATGTAGAATATTGTCGAATGATGAACTAGTAGAATATGCTAATACTGGTGGAATAGTGGCTGTGGATGGATCTAACAATAAATTTGGTGGGGCATATCCGCATTTCATAGAACTCTATCAAGGACTTGCTAAAAATTCACTTAAAGACCATGCACCTATTATAGAGGTAGACTTTTATACTCCCCTATATAGTGAAAGGGAAAGTGAAATAATAGATAAATTATCTAAGGACAATCCTACAAAAACTGAAATTGATGCCTTTATAAAAAGCTATAAATTATCTTGTATTGAACTTAAGGCAGCTATAAAGGCAGCCAAGGAATTAAATCCAAAGGTCATAATGATGGATGGATCTTTAATAAGATATAAAATAGAATGTGCAGATAAATGGAAGAGTTTAAAAGAAATATGTATGAAAAAAGATATACTATTAGTAGGTGTAGTAAAAGATATAAAGACAAATATAATAGGTACTACTTTAGGGGAAAAGGAATTTCTAAATCCTCCTATGAACTTTTTATATGACAGGGAACTCTTATATGGAGTATTAGATGTAGGAGAAATTCTAATACCAGAAAAGAAAAACACTCCAAAATATGTAGAAGGATTAAGTTCCTTATTTATACGCTCATCTAAATCTCCAATGATTACAGGGGTAGATATATTATCATCTCAAGAGCCCTATTTAAAAGAGATGGCAAATTTAGTATATACATTGACCCCAGAAAATAGTAGGGGTATACCTCTTTGGATTGACATAATAGATAAGGAAGTTAGAATATCAGATAAACTGATGTTAGGATTGTTAGATAAGTATCTAGACACAGAAATACTTGAAAAATTATTTGTATCAGAGAGAAGCAAAAGAAGAATGTAGGGAGTGATTTAAATGAAGGTTGTAGGACTTACTACACAGCAAGAAGTATATATTGGTTCAAAGGACAAAGCATTTAGAATAAATGAATTTCTGATAATAGAAGATGAATCCCAAGGAGATTTGATGGGTGAAATAGTAGAAACTAGCTCATATAATAGATATATACCACTAAATATAAATGATGGAATGGTTGATTCCTCTGTTTTAGAATCCTTAAATGCCATAGGATATAATATTGATGATGAGACTATCCATATAGGAAAGCTTAGATTATTAAATGAGGCTGACTATCCTGTAGAAACAGCATCTGATGTTAGAAGTCCTGAGTTTCATGAAGTAAAGGATATAATGGTGAAAAAATCCCCAGATGAGGGTCTTGTAATGGGAATTATAAAGAGCACTGATGCTATGACAAGCGATATGGATAATGAACTAAAGGATATAGCTCCTATATTTAGTGAAGGTGAGCTATTAAAGCAAAGGGAAATACCATTCATATTTGATATAAAAAGCATGCATCAATATCCTCATATAGGAATATTTGGGGGCTCAGGTTCTGGTAAATCTTTTGGTATGAGAGTATTACTTGAAGAAACTATGAAACTTGGGATACCTGCTATAGTACTTGACCCACATTTCGAAATGGATTTTTCGAATTTTGCACCTTATTTAGATGAAAAGAAAAGGGTTAGCTTTGAAGGAGATTTTAAATGTCTTCAAATAGGACATGATATAGGTGTAAAGTTTAAAGACTTAAATACATCTGATTTGAAAAACTTACTTGATGCATCAGGCAAATTATCAGATGCTATGAGTAATGCAGTTGATATGATTCACAAAAGAAAAGATACTTATCAAAGTTTTAATGACAGATTACAAAAACTATCCAAAGCTCAAGATATAGGTTCTATTCAAAAAATAGAAAGATTAATAGATTCTGAACAAGAGAATTTAGAAAAAGAAAGATTAAAAGAAGCACGCGAATTATTTGATAAATATGATAAAACTTGTCCTGCAAGTTCAATAAAGGGTATAATATGGAGATTAAACAGATTATATAATGATGGAGTATTTAGCAATGATATAAATGCAATATATGATGGATTAAATACAGGAAAACTTTTAGTAATACAAGGAAATGTGAGATTGCTTCAAGTTTTTTCAACATATCTATTAAATAATATCTACCATAAAAGGAGAAACTATAAAGACGCTCAATATAAAAATACCAGCGCAGATTATTTTCCACCATTTATAATAGCAACAGATGAAGCACATAATTTTGCGCCAAAAGGATATGATGCTCCTTCAAAGTCAATACTAAAAGAGATATCACAAGAAGGTAGAAAATATGGAGTGTTTTTACTTCTAGCAACACAAAGACCAACACTTTTAGATGAAACAATAACAGCTCAATTAAATACAAAACTAGTATTTAGAACAGTAAGGAGTTCAGATATTCAAACAATAAAGGAAGAGACAGATCTAACAGCAGAAGAAGGAAAAAGACTTCCCTATCTCAGGTCAGGAGATTCATTCATATCTTCAGCCATAATGGGTAGAACCTTTGCAATAAGGATAAGAGCAGCCCTTACTACAAGTCCTCACACTATAAACCCATTTGATGAACTTAAACAAATGAAGAATGAAAAGAATGATGAAATAATAAATTTGATTAAAGGTAAATTACCAATAACAGAGATGAATATATATGATGTAGTAAAAGAAATAGAAGAAGATAGTGAACATAAAAAGACCTATACTGTAGAAAATTTAAGGGGAATTTTAGAATCTCTTGTAAAGGATGATTTAATAGTGAAGACTAAAAATGCATTTACTACTTCATATGAAGAAAAAAAGGAATTAGCGACAGAATAAAGAGGCAATTATTGAAAGAACATTCACCAGATAATAAATCAGAGAAAATCTAACTTCGTCTTTGATAAAAATCCTAATCGCCGTAAATTGGATAATACGTCCAAGACGGCTGATGAGAAAAGCATCTCATCCACGGATTTATTATCTGCATCCTTAGTTGATTTTCTTAGCTGATTTATTATAAATGGTTCATTACTCTTTCAATAATTTCACTTTTTTGTCATTCTGAGCTTAAGTGAAGAATCTTAAGTTATATAGATATGAAAAGTGGGTATAAAAGAAGGAAAGGAAGTGATAATTATGGATAGCATTTTTTCTCTTTTAAAAGATATAAGTGAAAAAGAAGATATAAAGATATATTTAATAGGTGGATATTTAAGAGATTTTCTAATAGGTAGAGTAACAAAAAAGATGACATTACTTATAAAAGGTAATGCAGAATTGATAGCAAGAGATTTTGCAAAAAAAATAGATATTAATATTATAGAAGAAAAAAATTCTTTTAAGGTAATAGATATAGATAGAGATTTAAAAATAGAATTTATAGAACTTGAAGAAGATATAAATTCATATTTACAAAATAGAGGAATTACAATTCAATCTCTTGCAATAGATATATGTAATTTTTCAGATGATATAAAAGAAGAAATAATAGACCCTACTGGTGGTCTTAGTGATATAGAAGAAAATAAAATAAGGATATGGGATGGAGAATTATTAGAAAAACGTCCTATAATGATAGTCAAAGCAGTAAGCCTTATGAGTGATTTAGATTTTGGTATGGATGAGGATACTATAAAAATTATAAGAAATAATAAAAATTTGATAGCAAATATTGATAGCAATGAATTAGGAGATCAGGTATTTAAAATACTTAGGAATAGAAAATCATATCATTACTTTGGTTTCATGGATAAAGAGCTAGAAATATTAGAAGAAATATTTCCTGAAGTAGTAGAAATGAAAGATGTAGGAGAATGTAAATATCATGTAGTAGATTCATTTACTCATTCTCTATATGTACTTAAACTTACTGAAAATATCATCTATTATGAAGGCTATTTTGAAGATCATATAAGGGAAGCTTATGAAAAACATGCATGTGAAGAGGTAATAGGTGAACATACTAGAATGGAACTTATAAAACTTGCAGCATTTTTCCATGATGTAGGAAAGCCTTCAGCTAGGAAGATTGATGTAAAAGGTAGAGTAAGGTTTAGAGGTCATGAAATAACAGGAGCAGAAATAATAAAGAATATATCACAAAGATTTGGACTTAGTATAAAAGAAAGAGATATATTATATAGAATAGTAGAAAAGCATATGTTTCCTCTTATATCCTATAAATCAAATGATGTAAGCTCTAGATTTTTATATAAAATGTTTAAAGAAACTAAAAATGAAACACTTGATATATTATTGATAGCACTTTCTGATATAGTAGGAACAAGAAAATTACTAGATCCAGATGAAGAAATGGGTAAATTCAAAATCCATGTAGAATTCATGGCAAATAACTATATTACAAGATTCAAAGAATCGCAAGATATAACAGATATAATAACTGCAGCAGATATATTAAAAGAATTTGATTTAAAAGAAGAAGTACTTGTATCAGAAATATTAGAAGAAATAAAAAAGGCAATATTTAAAGGTAAGATATCAAGGAATAAAAATTCTATCATGAAATATTTGAAAAATATATTATAGATGTGAAGATAAAAGCTGAGGATGTACACTTGTCCTCAGTTTTTTATGTGTGTAAATTAATTGATATTGATGTTATAAGTGTCTTTAGTTACATTTGTATAAACTTTGGCTAATTCATATCGACCCTGTATTTCTAATATTTGTATGGCTTTATGAAGAGAATCCATGTAAATTTTCTCCTTTTTACCAAGTAAATGTTCAGCAATACCTTTTCTATAATATAGATGATTTAAATTATATATAAGCTCATTTGTCTTACAATATTCGATACCTTTGTTTGCATACTTTAAAGCTTCTTCCTGATTATCTAAATCATTATAATTATATGAAATATTAAAATATGTTTTTATTATTAATTTCTTTTCGTTAAACACAGCTCTTTTATCAAAATTTAGCTTAGTAATTATGAATTGTAGTATTTCATTACTTTTCTTATGATTTTCTGTTTCGTTTAATGTAACTCCAATAATTAGTAATATACGCATCTCAAATACATTGTATCTTTGATTTGCGAAATTATCTAAAGTGAAATTAGCAATAGTAATTTGAAGAGATTCTATAAATTTATCTAATGCTAAATTATTAGTGCTTTTTTCTCCAGAAAATAAATATGTTATACCCTTTATTAATTGTTTGAATTGATTTATAGTATTTAGCTTAAACAACTCAAGAGTATTTTCATCATCATTACCTATATATTTTTCAAAGTCATTCGATAAATTCATTAATTTCTGATAATCATAAGAAACTATTATATCATCTAATTTATCATAATATCTCAGTAGCTTATTTGCAGAATTATAATTTCTTAGCTCTTCTAATAAATCTATCTTATAAAATAAGGATAAATCTGTTAAGTTATCAAATCTAATAAGTCTTTCGCCTTTTTCTAATCTTCTTATAGTCTCTAGACCTATTCCAGTATTTTGATGTACTTCTTTTTGAGTATAACCTAATGATTGTCTTAAATTTTTTACTCTTTTTCCAAAATCCTCTAAATTATGACTTTCAAACATGGATAGGCCCCCTTTAGCCATTATAATACATATATTTACATAATACCTAAAATTAAAGTAAAAATCAAATTTATTTCACCCCTCACATGTGAGTGGTGAAATAAATTTGATAAGTTGGTAATATATAATTAACAAACATAGGTGATTGCAAAATAGGGTTTTGAATCTAAATAAAGTTATCCACAAGAAATA
>NZ_JBQCYD010000055.1:0-14542 GCF_052088025.1 Senegalia sp. (in: firmicutes)
AGTTTTACTTAATTCTTATTAAGACAAACTCATTAGCGCCTTATCATCTTTGATATTACCTTATGGAGCAAAGGCACAAGTAAAACAAAATAAGAAGTATTAATGAATGTATAAAAACTTTCAAAATATTGAAATCCTATATTCTTGCTACTCATTAAAAAATTAACCTTTTCCATGCCAAACATAGAGAAAAATAAGTTACACGAGACTAGCTGAAATCAAGAGTCCATAGGAGCTATATTTATTTTCTTTTTTAACTAATAAATAGATACTGAGCCTATTATTGAATATTTATTGTCTTTTTTATTATATTTCATGAATTTTTATTTCAACTTACAATCCTTAAACACATTACAAAAAAATAACTTCTAGTCATTATTTTATCATAACTAGAAGGCATTTAACATTTTTTATAACTCTATTATTTCAATTTTATATCTATACTTTTATCCGGAAAATCAATATATTCTTGGCTTTGAATCACTAGATACTCAGGAGTTATATATTTCTCTTTATACAAATCAGACATTCCAGCTTCTGCAAAATCGCTTTTTCTTATAGTGAATTTTTGTTCTTCTGCATGAACATATTCCTTATTATTCTCAAATCCTTTTAATTTATCTTCACTTTCATCTGTATTAGTATTTATAACTTCATATTTTGTATATTCACCTCTAAAAAGATAATCACCACTATGCATATAAGGTTTATCATATTCTTTATTTTCTAGATTACTAGATTTCATAAAAGTTATATTTGATTTTAAATATTTCCTATCTTTACTATAATCTTCTTCTATTATTATTTCTGTTTCTTCTTCCCCTATATCTATACTTTTAACTGTTAATTCACTTCCATTATATTCTACCCGTTCAGGTAAATTTTCCCAATCTATATCATAATACCTTTCACCTCTAGTAGAATATCTTTTTGTATCTATATTTAAAGTGATTTCTTTTGGATCATTTAGATATAGAGGATATAAATGATCCTCTCTTTTTATATATCCTTGATCATCTGCTTCATAATCAGAATATTTATCGTAACTTATAGGTGAATTAGCAAAACTTTCTCCCTTATATTCCATGGAAAAATCTATTGAATCTAAGTTATACCTTTTTTCTTTATTATATTCCTTATACCTATAGTTTATCTGAGTAGTTGTTGGTGCTATGACTACTTCATCTATTATTAGATTATTTCCATCTAAATCTATTTCTTTTCCTACTTTATAAGATTTTGAAGGTATTTTTTCTCCTTCTATTTCTAATGTCCAATTTCCTTCTACATATTTAATATCCTCTTCACTTTCATTTATCATAGTTTGTAATATATCTATATTTAGTGTGAATTTTCCTTTGTCTTTGGTCATAGTATCTGTGCTTACTAATATATTTACCTTGTTTTCATCTTCAGTATAAATACTATAAGAATTAACTAGTGGGGGGGTATCTTCATAAAAATTTTCTATGTCCCCTTCTACTATTACAGGCAAGGGTGGTCGACTAGGATATTTAGAGGTATTATAGGATGGTGTTAACCTTCTATCTTCATCTAAATTTTCTACTTCTAAGAGAACTAATGTGTTTATTTCATCTGCTATTATTCCTTTTGCACTTATTTTTACACCATTATCTATCATACTTTTATCTAATTTCTGGCCGACACCATTTTCTATTAATTCTTCCCATGTATTGGTTCGAATTTCGCTAGAGTCCTTCCACCAATCTAAGAACCCTAATTTTTCAGCTGCAAATGCTGTAGCTACTAAAAATATGGAAAGAAATATTGCTATAAGTCCAGTTCTTCCAATGCTTGATATTTTATTCTTTCTTATATTTTTATTTAAATTCAATTTTTTATCTGTATTTATATTTTGGCTATTTATCTTCAGATATCCTACTACTTCTTTTAAATTTTCATATTCTAATTTACATTCTTCACATTCTTTTAAATGTTTTTTTATTTCTTCTTCATTTTGTATATTTCCATCTATATAATCGATAAGTTTATCTCTACATTTTTTACACTCCATCATTACACCTCCTGCATTAGTTTTCTAAGCTCTTTTAACCCTCTATATATTCTTGATTTTACTGTGCCTATGGGGATATCTAATATTTCACTTATTTCTTCTTGAGTGTACTGCGAAATATATTTAAGCACTATAGCTTCCCTAAATTTATCTTCTAATTTGTTAATTTCTTCATAAAAATTATAATTATCTTCATGTTTTTTTTCATATGTTATTTCTGCTTTTAAAACTTCCTTTTTTCTCTTTCTAAGTTTCATTTTACATTCATTTATGAGTATTCTTATAAACCAAGTTTCAAAATATTTTTTCTTATGTAATTTCTTTATATTTTCATATACTTTTAAAATTGTATCTTGGAAAACATCTTCTATATCTTCATGATTATATAAATATGACCAAGCAATTTTATATAATTTTCCTTTTCTTTCGATTATCCATTCATTTAAAAATTCTAATTTTCCTTTTTTTATCTGTTTTATTAGATATTTAATCTCTAACTCATTTATTTTAATCACTTCCTTTCTTGCCTTTACTAATTAGATGCACTTAAGCTTAAAAAAGTTCCGTTAATTTAAATTAACGGAACTTTTTTATCTATCTTACATCTTCATAGTTCACATATTTATTTAATATATCTACAAAACTTTTCAAATACTCTCCATCTTCCTTATCAAACCTATCTGTTATAGGACTATCTATATCCAATACTCCTATTAAATCTCCTTCCTTTACTATGGGTAATACTATTTCTGAACGGGAAGCTGCGTCACATGCAATGTGACCTTCAAATTTATTTACATCTTCTACTATTTGTACACTTCTGCTTGCTGCTGCAGTTCCACAAACTCCTTTACCTATTTCTATATGAGTGCAAGCAGGTTTGCCCCAAAATGGACCAAGTACTAATTCTCCTTTTTTATATAGATAAAATCCTGCCCAATTTATATCTTCTACTAATAATCCTAAAAGGGCTGAAGTATTAGATAGATTAGCAAGCCAATCTTCTTCTTCACATATTAATCCTATTAATTTCAAATTTAAATATCCATAAAATTTCTTTTTATCTTTTGTGTTTATCTTTTTTATTGTTTGCATATAATCACTCCTAATATATATTAATATCATTATACATTTTTTCATATCTTTTTTCTAATAATACCTTGACTTTTTTTCTTTATTTAGTTAGAATACTAATAGTAAGAATTCTAACTAAACGGGAGTCTAAATAAAATCGAGGTGAGATTTTGGGAACTAATTTAACGCATACAAATAATAATTTGCTAGAATTTACTGCATTGTTTCATAGTAAGATAGGAAAGATATTTAGAACTACTGATTATAAAGAATATAATTGTAATAAAAATCAAAATAGAGCTATTATGACTTTAGGACGACACAAAGAACTTTCCCCTTCTACTTTAGGTAATTATCTAGGTATGAGAAAGGGAAGTCTTACTAGTCTTATTGATTCTTTGATAGAAAAAGAATTATTAACAAGAGAAATAGATAAAAAAGATAGAAGAAAATATTTGTTATCCTTGACTGAAAAGGGTGAAAATTATATGAAATATCAAAAAGAAATCTTTGATGATGCAATGAAAATTTTATATGAAAATTTAAATGAAAAAGAAATTGAAAACTTTTCTAGCAGTATGGAATTGATAGTTGATTTAATGAAAAAAATGTGAGGTGTAGTATATGGAAAATCAAAAATTATTAGGCAGTGCCCCTATAGGAAAATTATTGCTTAAATTCTCCATACCAGCTATAGTTGGTATGATGGTAAATGCACTATATAATACAATAGATAGGATTTATGTAGGACGAAAAGTTGGAGAACTTGGTATTGCAGGTATCACTGTAAGTTTTCCTGTTATGCTTATAATAATGGCATTTAGTATGCTTATAGGAATTGGTGCAACTTCTCTAATTTCTATCAAGCTTGGTGAAGACAAAAAAGAAGAAGCTGAAAAAATATTAGGTAATGGTATGTTTTTACTTGTAATTGTAGGAATATCTATTTCTGCATTAGGTTTAATATTTTTAAACCCATTACTTAAATTATTTGGAGCAAGTAGTGCAGTGCTTCCTTATTCTCGTGATTATCTTCAAATAATTCTTGCTGGTGCTATTTTTCAAACAGTAGGATTTGGAATGAATAACTTCATTCGTGCTGAAGGTAACCCTAAGACTGCAATGTACACTATGCTTATAGGTGCAGCACTTAATATTATAATTGATCCTATATTTATATTTGGTTTAAATATGGGAGTACGAGGTGCAGCTCTTGCTACTATTATATCTCAAGCCGCATCTGCAATATGGGTATTATCTTATTTCTTTGGTGGTAAAAGTGCTTTAAATATTCATAAAGATAATTTTAAACTGAAGTTAACTGTTGTAAAAAGTATTGTTGCAATAGGCTCTGCTCCGTTTTTGATGCAAATAGCTTCATCTGCTATAAATGCTATATTTAACAATAATCTACAAACTTATGGAGGAGATACTGCTATTGCCTCATTTGGTATTATAAATAGTATAACAATGTTTATACTTATGCCTATATTTGGTATAAATCAAGGTGCTCAACCTATTATCGGATATAATTATGGTGCAAAACAATTTGATAGAGTAAAATCCACTTTAAAGCTAGCAGTAATGGGTGCTACTACTATAACTATTACAGGTTATATTATCACTAGAATTTTTCCAGTACAATTGATTTCCTTCTTTGGTGGAAACAATCAAAATTTAATAAATATGGCATCAGAAGGACTCAAAATATTTTTGTATGTTCTTCCTATAATAGGATTTCAAATAGTATGTTCAAATTATTTTCAAGCAGTTGGAAAACCTAAACATGCAATGTTTTTGTCTTTATCAAGACAAGTGTTATTTTTAATTCCAATAATTATAATTTTACCAAAATTTTATGGTCTAAAAGGACTTTGGGCTGCAGCACCATTATCGGATATATTAGCTTCAATAGTTACAGGTATTTGGATAACATTAGAAATGAGAAAATTAAATGAAAACAAAGTTAAAATTTCAAGTTTTAAACCACTAATAGAAGAAAAGTAGATGAGAAAAATTTCTCATCTACTTTTTATTATATCTATAAAGTTATTTGTCATTCTTGCTGTCATTCCCCATATTGTATAGGTATTATATCTGTAAAAAAATACTGGATATATGCCTGACTTCCAGTCATATGCCTTGCCATTATTTATTAGATGATATGGAAAATCATCTCCTATTTGAGTGGTTAAAGACATATCATATCTTTCTGGTTGATTTTCTAAAAAGAATTTTAAAGGAACTGTAAATATTGATTCTACTTCATCACTGCTATAATTTATACCCTCAAATTCTATTCCTTTTATTATACCCACATAAGGATATATGCCCATATTAAAAGGCATAACTATATAATCAATACCATTTATTATTTCGATATTTCCCTTATTTATATTTAATTCTTCAACTGTTTCTCTTATTGCCGCTTCTTTAAAGGATTCTCCTTTTTCTACCCTACCTCCTGGAAAGGATATCTCGCCTGGTTGTGTATTTAGATTGTGAGCTCTAACTTCATATAATATATGTAGTTCATTATTTATATATATTAGTGGTATAAGTACAGCAAAATCAGCTTCAATACCCAAAGGTCTCACATCTCTATTTTTTAATAAATTAATTATTTCATTTATTTTTTTCATATAATCACCCTTACTACATTCTACCACAAAATATATTAATATTCTGTATTCTTTATTTGTTTTATGATATATTGGGTATAAGAATATTAGTATTTTTATACTATTGTTAAAAAATAAATAACGGAGGTGTACATATTGTCTTTTCAACTAAAAAAATATTTTATGCAACAAAAAATGATGCGTAAAGTTATATATTCTTTAATACCTATAATTTTAGCATCTATCTATTACTTTGGATGGAGGTCTTTGTTATTAATAGGGTGGACTACCATTTGGGGATGCGCGACAGAATATATTTTTGAAAAAAAATATGGCAAAGGTAAGGTCTCAGAGGCTGTAATAGTAACTTCTATTCTATTCACATTAACTCTTCCACCAAGCACTCCTTTTTGGGTAGCAACACTTGGAATTATATTTGGAGTTGTTTTTGGTAAGGCTGTATTTGGTGGATTTGGTAAAAATGTTTTTAATCCAGCATTGGTAGCAAGGGCCTTTGTCTATGTTTCTTTTCCAGAACCACTTACTATCAAATGGTCTAATGTAAGCGATTCTTTTTTAGGTGGCTTTACTCGTTTTACTACAGCTACAGTAGATACTATTTCAACTGCAACACCTATGCTTAAATTTCGTGAAACTGGAGAACTAACTGATTATTTTAATTTATTCATAGGAAAAATTTCTGGTTCCCTAGGAGAAACCAGTGCTATCTTAATAATCCTTGCAGCAATTTATTTGATTTATACTAAAACTGCATCATGGCATATTATTGCTTCTGTTATTACAGGATTTTTAGGTTTAAGCTTTATCTTAAGACTTCTAGGCGCTACTTCTGTTCCAAATCCCTTATTTGGAATTTTAAGTGGAGGTATATTATTTGGCGCAGTCTTCATGGCAACAGATCCTATATCAGCTGCTAAAACTACACCTGGTAAGTGGATATATGGAATTTTAATTGGATGTGTTACTGTTATTATAAGGGGATATGCTTTATTCTCTGGTGGAATAATGTTTGCAGTGCTTATTGGAAATACTTTTGCTCCTATAATTGACGAAGGAGTAAGATATTACAAAAAGAGCAAAAAGGCTAAAAGAGAGAAGGTTATAGCATGAAAAATTTAAAGAAATCATTTTCTTATCCTATTATTTTTATGATATTAATAACTGCTTTTTTTACCTTAGTATTATCTCTTTTAAACTATACTACCAAAGATGTTGTAGCGCAAAATGCACAAACGGATGAATGGAAAACGCTTTTATATGTTTTTGATATAGACTATCCTGAAGATGATGATAAAAGAATTGAAGAATTATATGAAAAACATTTAGAACAATTAGAAGTTGAGGATACAACTATTTACAAGGCAGAAAAAGATGGTAAGGAATTAGGTTATGCTTTTCCAGTTGAGGGAAATGGTTTATGGGGTACTATCCAAGGTTATGCTGCTGTAGATAAAAATGTATCTACACTTCTAGGAGTTGATTTTGTAAGTCATAGTGAAACTCCAGGTTTAGGCGGTAGAATTGATGAAATGTGGTTTAAGGATCAGTTTAGAGATATTGATTTAGAAGGTCAAAGTGAAAATTATTTAGAATATAAACCTGCAACAGATGGAAATATAGATGCAATTACTGGTGCTACTCTTACTTCTAAGTCAGTAAAAAATATTTTGAATGAAGATATAGAAGAATTTAAATCTATTATGAAAGGAGCAGATTTAAGTGGCAAATAATAAGACGAAAAAAATATTTACACTAGGTCTATGGCAGGACAACCCTGTATATAGACAAGTTCTTGGTATTTGTTCTGCACTTGCAGTGACAAATTTAATGCTTAATTCACTTGTAATGGGAATAGGACTTATATTTGTTACTTCATTTTCAGAACTAACTGTATCATTACTTAGAAATTATACTCCTAAACATATAAGAATGATGGTTCAAGTTCTTATAATATCTTCTTTTGTAATAATAGTTGATATAGCTCTAAAAGCTTATTATCCTTCTATGAGTAAAGCACTAGGTCCTTATGTAGGTTTGATTATAACAAACTGTATAATCATGGGTAGATGCGAATCATATGCACAAAATAATACGCCTCTATATTCATTTTTAGATGGGATTGCATCAGGTGCTGGCTATGCTATTGTTCTTTTAATTATTGCTTTCTTTAGAGAATTATTAGGATTTGGTTCTATATTTGGTTTTGAGGTGCTTGGAGAATGGTTTACAAGATGGACTATAATGGTAATGGCACCAGGAGCTTTCTTTATGCTTGGCATAGTTATATGGGTAGCAAGGACTCTCTTCCCAAGTGAAGAAGAAGATAATCTCAAAAAGGAGGCTGTTAGCTAATGGAAGGATTTAATCCCTTTGTCGTATTTTTTGCTTCAATATTTACTAATAATATGATTCTCACAAACTTTTTAGGTATGTGTTCATTCATTGCAGTATCAAGTGAAATAAAGACATCTTTAGGTCTTGGTCAAGCTGTTACCTTTGTTCTGACATTTACTACAGCACTTAATTATATGATTTATCATTATATTTTAATTCCGTTAGGATTAGAATATTTGAGATTCATAGTCTTTATAATAAGTATAGCTGCATTTGTACAATTAGTTGAAATGATTGTAGAGAGATATCTTCCAAACTTATATTATGCACTTGGAATATTCTTGCCATTAATTACAGTAAATTGTGCAATACTTGGTGTATCACTTTTTATGGTAATTAGAGATTATAATTTAATAGTTTCATTATTATTTGGACTAGGTTCTGGTTTGGGTTGGATGCTTGCAATAGTAGCTTTAGCTGGAATTAGACAAAGACTAAAATATGCAAATGTACCTAAAGGACTTGAAGGTCCTGGAATAACAATAATAATAACAGGATTAATGGCTCTTGCTTTTATAGGTTTCTCAGGAATAGCACAGATACAATAGGGAGTGATAAAATGCAAACAATTGTAATTACAGTAGGTACAATATCAGGACTAACAGGTATTTTAGCTTTCCTTTTAACTCTTGCTAAAAGTACTATTGGAAATTATGGTGAAGTTATTATAAATATAAATAATGACCAAGACCATGTTGTAGATGGTGGAGATACTTTACTTTCATCTCTTATAAGCGAAAAAATATTTATTCCATCAGCTTGTGGTGGTAAAGGAAGTTGTGGATATTGTAAAGTTAAGGTAAAAGAAGGAGGAGGACCAGTTCTTCCTACAGAATTAGGTTATCTAACTCCTGAAGATATGAAGGAAAATGTAAGGCTTTCTTGTCAAGTCAAGGTAAAAGAAAATATAAAAATTGAAATACCTGAAGAATTATTTAGTGTAGCAGAATATGAAGGTGTAGTTTCAGAAATAGTGGATTTAACACCTACTATCAAACATTTAACCTTTGATATAAAGGAAGGTAGTATTGACTTTAAACCAGGACAATATGTCCAATTAAGAGCTCCACAATATGAAGGTAGTGACGAAGAAGTATATAGGGCTTATTCTATAGCATCATCTCCTTTACTTCAAAATAAATTGCAGCTTATAATAGGTTATATTCCTGAGGGAGTTGCTACTACCTATGTTCATCATCACTTAAATCAAAATGATGAAGTATTGTTTAATGGTCCTTATGGTGATTTTTTCTATCAAGATACTGATAGAGAGATGGTAATGGTAGCTATTGGTACAGGAATGGCGCCAATACTTTCAATTTTATATCATATGGTTGAAAATAATATAGACAGAAAAGCTACTTTTTATTTTGGTGCAAGACATGTTGATGATTTATTCCTTTTAGATGAACTTAAGGAAATAGAAGATAAACTAGCTAATTTTAGATTTATCCCAACACTTTCAAGAGCTAAAAAAGAAGATGGTTGGAAGGGTGATATTGGTAGGGTTACTGATGCCATAGACAAGCACATGGGAGATGGGGAAAACAAAGAAGCTTATCTTTGTGGAAGTCCAAGGATGATTGATTCAACTGTTGAAGCATTAAAGGAAAAAGGAATACCTGAAGAATTAATATTTTATGATAAATTTGAGTAAAGAATACCCCTGGCATTGCCAGGGGTATTATATATTTTAGAGTAAATCTTCTCCTTCATCCCAATCTATTGGGCATAAACCACCGGTTTTAAGTGCCTTAAGCACACGAATAGTTTCATCTACACTACGTCCTACATTTAAATCATGTACTACTGAATATCTGACTATTCCTTCAGGATCTATTATAAATAATCCTCTTAGAGCTACCCCATCTTCTTCTACTAATATTCCATAATCTCTTGATACACTCATAGTTTTATCTGAAGCTAGAGGGAAGTTCAATTTTCCTAAATCACTATTTATCCATGCTTTATGTGAATGTTCACTATCTGTACTCACCCCTAATACCCTAGCACCTTCTGATTCAAATTTGTTGCACTGTTTACTATATCCAGTAATTTCTGTTGGACATACAAATGTGAAATCTAGTGGGTAAAAGAACAATACTAGCCAATCACCTTTATAATCTTCTAATTTTATCTCACCAAAATCTTTGCCATCGCCTTTTACTATAGGCATTTTAAAATCTGGTGCTGGTTTTCCTACTAATCTTTCCATCAAATAATTCCTCCTTAAATATTTAAATTAACACTTGCTATATTATATATTCCCAATATGTAATATTTTAAACAGCTAAATGATAACTTTTTTCAATTAGTTTTTTCTTACTTTAATAATTCCTCTATTTTTTCATAATCAATTTCAAATAATTCCTCAATTGTACATTCAAGTCCTGCACAAATTTTTAATATAGTTTCTAAACTAAGGGATTCTAGTTTTCTGTCATTATTGAGTTTTGTGATAGTAGGATTGGAAATTTTACATATTTCTGCTACTTCAGTTACATTCTTTATTCTTCTTTGAGCCATTATTAACCGTAAATTAGATCTAATCACTTTTACATCCCCCTACCCTTTAATTATACACAATTCGACATTAAAAGTATAGTTTGCTTTATACTATTTATACCTTAAATTATTATAATTATAGTTTTATTTTTTTAAACTATAGATTGATTTTTTTAAACTATAGTTATATAATTATATTAAGGGAATAGAGGAAATAGAACCAAAATAGAGGGGGATAATAATGGATAAAAGTATTTTACTAAAATTAAACAATACACGCGAAAGTTTAAATAATTTAATAGGAAAGAATTCAAATGAGTTAACTAATTTAGAGGTTGTTAAATTAAGCCAAGAACTAGACAAGCTTATAGTAGCTCGCCAAATAGAGATGAATAAAAAAAACGCTAGATTGAATTAATTCAATCTAGCGTTTTTTAAATTTACTTTTTATATCTTTTCTAATCTTATTCCTGTATCATGTCCATTTAGATTATAAGTTTCTAAATCAGGTACTTCTACTATACTTATCTCTGTTGCTAATGTTTCACTTTTTATATAATCACTATATTTTTCTACTGCTCTACTTATATCATCATCTGCATTAAAATAAATTTTAATATTATCCATCATCTGATAATCGTTGTTCTTTCTCATTTGTTGTATTTTAGAGATAAACTCACGAGCATAACCTTCATTTATCAATTCATCACTAAGAGTTGTATCTAATATTACAAACAAATTATTTTCCATTGCTACAGTAAATCCTTCTTTAGATTCTATTCTTATATCTACTAATTCTTTTGTAAAGGTAAAATCTTCTCCATTTAGACTAATCTTTAAACTTTCTCCATTTTCTAATCTACTAACTGCGTCTGTAGCATCTAAATTATTTAATTCTTTAGCAAAGAATTTGATATCTTTACCAAGTTTTGGTCCAGCAAGAGGGAAGTTTGGTTTTAAATTAAACTTCATATATTCCTTTAAATCTTTTGCAAATACTACTTCTTTTACATTTAATTCTTCTTTTATTAAAGGAACTAAATCAGAAATTAATTCTTCATATTTTCCATCAACAATAACTTCTGCAATTGGTTGACGTACCTTTATCTTCACAGATTCCCTTGATGCTCTACCAAGTTTAACTAATTCTCTTACTAAATCCATCTTTTCTTCTATATTATCCTCTATTAAATCTTCATTTACCTCAGGGTAATAATCTACATGTACAGATAAATCATCTGTTAAATTCTTATATATTTCTTCAGAAATATATGGTGCAAAAGGAGCTACCATTTTTGATATACCAAGCAATACTTCATATGTGGTATTATATACTGCTTTTTTATCATCAGTTAATTCTGTTGCCCAAAATCTCCTTCTTGAACGTCTTATATACCAGTTACTTAAATCTTCGTTTACAAATTCTTGTATATCTCTTACTACTTTTGTAAGATCAAATTTGTCCATATTTCCTTTTGTTACTTTAACTAGATTGTTATATTTTGAAAGTAACCATTTGTCTATTTCCGGTCTATCCTTATAATCAATATTGAATGTTGTAGGGTCTACTCCATCTGTATTTGCATAAAGTGTAAAGAAGTTATAGACATTTTTTATTGTGGAGAAAAATTTGCTTTGTACTTCCTTTAATCCTTCTTCATCAAATTTTGTAGGTGTCCATGCAGGAGATACATATAGTAAATACCATCTAAGTGCATCTGCACCATATTTATCAAACATATCAAAAGGATCTACTGTATTTCCTTTCGATTTAGACATCTTTTTACCCTCTTTATCAAGTATAAGATCATTAACTAATACTTTTTTATATGGTGATTTCCCTGTTACAAATGTAGATATAGCAAGTAATGAATAAAACCATCCTCTTGTTTGATCTATTCCTTCACAGATGAAATCTGCTGGGAACAATTGATCAAAGTTTTCTTTGTTTTCAAAAGGATAATGATGTTGTGCAAATGGCATTGCACCACTATCAAACCAACAATCTATTACATCTTTTACTCGTGTCATAGTTGAATCACATTTTTCACATTTTATGTGAACATCATCTACAAAAGGTCTATGAAGTTCAATGCTTTCATCTATATCTTCTATAGCTTTTTCTACTAATTCTTTTCTTGAAGCTATACTTTCAGTATGATCACAACTATCGCATCTCCAAATATTTAAAGGAGTTCCCCAATATCTACTTCTAGATATTGCCCAATCATTTAAATTCTCAAGCCAGTTTCCAAATCTTTTTTCTCCTACATAATCTGGATACCAGTCAACTTTTTTATTGTTTTCTATTAACTCATCTTTTAATTTAGTCATTTCTATATACCAACTAGGTTTTGCATAGTATAATAGTGGAGTTTTGCATCTCCAACAATGAGGATAATTATGATCCATTTTTTGTTTTTTAAATAATTTATTTTCTTGTGCAAGCCATTTTATAATTTCAATATCTGCATCCATTACAAACATGCCTTCCCAAGGTGTTGTAGTGTATTTTCCATTTTCATTTACAGGTTGAAGTACAGGTAAGTCATATCTTCTTCCAGTATTGTAGTCATCCTCACCAAATGCAGGTGCTGAATGAACTATTCCTGTACCATCTGAAGTGGTTACATAATCTGCAGTGGTTACAAAAAATGCTTTTTTATCTGCTTTTACAAAAGGCATTAATTGTTCATATTCCATATATTCTAAATCTTGACCTTTAAGTTTTTCTAATACTTCATATTCCTTATCACCTAATACACTTGCAAGTAAATCTTCTGCTAAATAATATATTTCTCCCTCTGATTTCACTTTTACATATTCTACATCAGGATGCACAGTAAGTGCCACATTTGCTGCTAATGTCCAAGGGGTAGTAGTCCAAACTAAGAAGTATTCATCTACATCTTTTCTCTTAAACTTAACTGTAACTGTATTTGTTTTAATTTCTTCATAGCCTTGGGCTACTTCATGAGATGCAAGACCAGTCCCACAACGTGTACAATAAGGCAATATTTTATGTCCTTCATATATCATATTTTCTTTGTTAAATTTGTCTAATATCCACCAAACTGATTCAATATAGTCATTATCAAGTGTTATATAAGGATTGTCTAAGTCAATAGCATAAGCCATTCTTTTAGTCATTTCTCTCCATAAATTTTCATATTGAAATACAGATTCCCTACATTGTTCATTAAATTTATCAAGTCCATATTCTTCTATCTCTTGTTTATTATTTAGATTTAATTTCTTTTCAACTTCTATTTCTACAGGTAAGCCATGTGTATCCCATCCTGCTTTTCTTTTAACTTGATAGCCATCCATAGTCTTATATCTACATACAGAATCTTTAAGAGTTCTTGCAAGAACATGGTGTATGCCTGGTCTACCATTTGCTGTTGGAGGTCCTTCATAAAATATAAATGGCTCTTTTCCTTCACGTGTTTCTATACTCTTTTCCAATACATTGATATCATCCCAAAAATCAGAGATATCTTTTTCTGTTTTCTTTACAGGTTCATTTGACAATTGTTCAAATCTATTCATCTTTTCACCCTTTTCCTTAAATTATTTTATAATAATAAAGTCCCTAAGCATATGCTTAGGGACGATTTAACCGTGGTACCACCCAAATTATAGTAAAAAATACTATCACTTAAATAAACATAACGTATTTATACGAAACATCTTACTTTTTTTCAGATATTTTGCTCAAAAGGTGATTTTCATATATTTATTATTAATAATCTTACAGCCAATGGATTATCTCTCTAAAAATAATAATATATACTACTCTCCTAATCATAGCATTTAATTATTTAGTTTGATTTATGATATATCAAATTATAAGTATTGTCAAGGCTATTTTAAATTAAAGTTTCTACAG
>NZ_JBQCYD010000056.1:0-13710 GCF_052088025.1 Senegalia sp. (in: firmicutes)
TTTTTTAGTAAGATAGATATATTGATAACCATTATCAATATATCTATCTTTATTTTATATAAAATTAATTGGAAAGGTGATAAATATGGAAGGATTAAAGAAAGCTTTTAGCTATTCAAATGAACACAAGAAGAAAACTTTTTTAGCATTTTTTCTTATTCTTTTAAGTGGAATTAGTGGAATAGTGCCATTTCTGTTGACATATGATCTTATATTGAAGTTTATAGAAAATGTTTCAATAGAGCTGGATTATTTACTGCTTATATCAGGGGGGATCATATTATCGTTATTTTTAAAGGGATTGTTCCTATATCAGGGATTAGATGCATCTCATCAAGTTGCATATGACACTCTTATGGAAATGAGAATAAAGTTTGTAGAAAAAATGAGGAAGATGCCTCTGGGGGAAATAAATAAAAAAGGTCTTGGAAGCTATAAAAAAAATCTAGTAGAAGACATAGACTCTATAGAAATCCTATTAGCCCATGCAGTTCCAGAAGGAATACCTGCTCTTATAGTACCCTTGTTAGTTTTTATAGTAATATTTTTAACAGATTGGAGACTGGGGCTTCTCTCCCTTGGATCAATACCCTTTGGACTGATAGCAATGGCAGTTATGATGAAAATTGGAACAAAGAAAATGCCTGCTTATTTTAGAGCAAGGGAAGATATGAATAAGACCATAGTAGAGTATATAAATGGTATGGATGTAATTAAAATATTTGGAAGAACTACAGATTCATATGATAGGTATAAAGATTCAGTAGAAGGAAATAGGGACTTTACCTTAGATTGGTTCAAAGAGTCTTGGACCTATATGGCATTGTACTCTGCGATACTTCCTTGTACAGTATTGCTTCTTCTACCATTTGGCTTAAATATGTACTTAAATGGGAGCGTAGAGCTTGGGCAACTCATATTATCTATTATGCTAGCAATGAGTGTAGGAGGACCCTTGACTAGGGTAATAGAATTTGTTCCTGCAATAATACAACTTGGATATAAGATTGACGAACTAGAGAAAACTTTCCAGGGATCTGGATTAAAAGAAGGAAAAGAAAAATTAGTAATAAAAAATCACGACATAGAATTTGAAAATGTAACTTTTGCATATGAAGAAGAAGAGGTAATTAAAGATATAAGCTTTACACTGCAACAAAATACACTAACAGCTATAGTTGGAGAATCGGGAAGTGGCAAGTCAACACTTGCAAAACTATTAGTACATTTTTGGGATATAAAAAAAGGTAAAATAAAGATAGATGGGAAAAATATAAACAAATTTTCAGTATCGGATTTAATGGAAGAGATAAGCTATGTATCTCAGGATACCTTTCTATTTGATCAAAGTGTCCTAGAAAACATAAGGATAGGTAGGGTTGATGCAAGCGATGAAGAAGTCTATGAGGCTGCAAAACTTGCCCAGGCTCATGACTTTATATTGGAAATGGAAGATGGATATGCTAGCAAGGCAGGAGATTCTGGAGACAAATTGTCAGGCGGTCAAAAGCAAAGGATAACAATAGCTAGAGCAATTTTAAGAGACTCACCTATAGTAATAATGGATGAAGCAACAGCCTTTACCGATCCAGAAAATGAAGATAAGATTCAGGAGGCTTTGAGTAAGCTTATTGCTGGAAAAACTGTATTAGTAATTGCCCATAGGCTTTCTACAATAGTTGATGCAGATAATATATTAGTGATAGAAAATGGAAGACTAACGGGACAAGGAAAACACGAGTCGCTTCTAGAAAAAAATAATAAATACAAAGAACTATGGAATTCTCATTTAAAATCTATGGATTGGTCTATAGAAGTAAAGGAGGGAGAAGATGTTTAGTATAGTTAAAAGAATGATAGATTTTTCTGGAAAATATAGTGGAAACTTAAAGGGAGCTATAGTAATAAGCATCTTAGAAGCTATAACTATAAATACTCCAATTCTTTTTGTATTATATGGGCTCTTAAAGATAAATGAAGGCTCACTTTCGCGAGTGGATATATGGATAGTTGGGATAGGTTTAGTTCTTAGTGTAGCTTTAAGGGCCATATTTAGAAGATTGATAGATGGAATGCAAAGTGGAACAGGCTACAAGATATTTGCAGATGAAAGAATGAAACTTGGGGATTATTTAAAAAAGCTTCCCATGGGATATTTCACAGAAGGGAATATCGGAAATATAAGTGCTGTCTTATCTTCAGATATAGACTTTGTAGAAGAACATGGAATGCAAACCTTATCTAAAATAGTTTCTGGATCATTGGGAGTGATAATAAGTGCCATAGTCCTAACCATAGTAGACTATAGGATTGGTATAGTGGTTGCCTTGACAGTAGTAGTGTCTTTTGTAGTGTTAAATAGAATAGTTAAAAAGTCTAAGAAGTCTTCACTTGAAAAACAAGAAGTTCAATCAGATTTAGTAAAATCTGTAATAGAGTATGTCAAAGGGATTTCTGTTATAAAAGCCTTTAACCTAGAGGGACAAAGATCAAAATCTACACATAAGAGTTTTAAAGATGCTAGAGATTCTCTTATAAATTTTGAAAAGAGAATGGTCCTTCCTATGATAGTTTTAGATGGAATAATTGCTGTGGGAACTGGGATTTCTATTTTTTTAGCTGCTTATTTTGTATTTGAAGGGAGTATGGATCTCCCCTTTGCTTTTATGATTATGATATTTATTTATCAGCTCTTTATACCTCTTAGAGCTTTACCAGCTCATCTTGCTATGAGTTCGATAATGGAAGCTAGTTTAGACAGGTATGAAAAATTGATGAGAGAAGAGACAATAAAAGATAGCAATAAAAAAGTAAACTTAGATAGCTTTGATATAGAATTTCAAGATGTTCATTTCTCATATGAAAAGGAAGAAGTTTTAAAAGGGGTTAACTTTAAAGCAGAAGAAAATACTATGACAGCCCTTGTTGGAGATTCTGGATGTGGAAAAACGACAATAGCAAATCTAATAGCCAGACTTTGGGATATAGATTCAGGAACTATAAAGGTTGGTGGAATAGATATAAGAGATATGTCTATAGAAAGTCTATTAGAAAATATAAGTATGGTATTTCAAAGAGTCTATCTTTTTAACGATACTGTTGAAAAGAACATCAAATTTGCAAATCCACAAGCAAGCCATGAAGAAGTGGTTGAAGTTTGCAAAAAAGCAAGATGCCACAACTTTATTATAGGCCTACCAGAAGGATATGACACAGTAATAGGTGAAGCAGGTTCTACACTTTCAGGAGGAGAAAAACAGAGGATATCAATAGCCAGAGCAATGTTAAAAGATGCAGATATAATACTCTTAGATGAAGCAACTGCAAGTATTGATCCTGATAATGAAAGATATATACAAGAAGCTATAAATGAATTAGTAAAAAACAAGACACTGATTGTAATAGCCCATAAACTTTCTACTATAAAAAATGCAGATAAAATACTTGTAATAGATGAAGGAAAGGTAGTGGAAGAAGGCGAACACAAAGAGCTTATAGAGAGAAAAGGTAAATACTACGATTTTTGGCAAAAAAGACTCCAGTCAAGGAGCTGGAAAATAGGGGCTAGAAAAGCGCTTTGATTAAGATAATAAAAAGATTAGAAAATAGCATTGTCAAATTATCGATTTCTTGGAGCATAAATAATACCTCTCGGGATTGATAATCATTATCAATAACTATATAATAGCAGTAATTATAACTATATTGTATAAGGAGTGAAGTTTATGGAAACTAAAAAATTACAAACAAAGGATTTTATAAATGTGGGTGTTTTCACAGCAATTTATTTTGTGATATTCTTTGCTGTCGGTATGTTGGGATATATACCAATACTTTATGTATTGATTCCTTTTATCGCACCAGTTATTTCCGGAATACCTTTTATGCTTTTTCTGACAAGAGTTAAAAAATTTGGAATGGTTACAATAATGGGGACTATTGTAGGAACACTTATGACTCTAACAGGACATACATATCTGCCAGCAATATTTGGTTTTGTGTTTGGACTTTTAGCTGACTTAATCTTTAAGGCAGGCAAATATAAAAGCAAAAAGCTTTCATATCTGGGATACGGTGTCTTTAGTCTTTGGTTAATGGGTATGTTAGCTCCTTTTTGGATTATGAAAGATTCTTTTGAAAATATGATGTTAGATAGTATGGGTGTAGACTATACCAAAACAGTCATGGACTTATTTTCCAATATTGCTTGGACTTTTCCTATAATGACATTTTTGGGAGGTATGATAGGTGCGTTTTTAGGATTTACAATGCTTAAGAAACACTTTAAGAAAGCAGGTATTGCTTAAAGTTTGGGAGGATTTAACTTATGGAAAATACTTATATAAGAGTAATTTCAGAGGAGAATATGATAAAGCTTGATCCAAGGAGTAAAATATTAATTTTACTCCTTATGAATATAATGGCATTTACAACTGATACTTGGTATATAATGGCTCTTTTAGGGAGTATTCCTTTATCACTTTTAGTTTTAAATAAAAGATATCTTTTAGCCTTTTTTTGTGGTTTAATATACGCTATTTCATTGCTTGCTTATGTGTTTATGCTTGATACAGGCTTTACTATCCTAAGCATAATTGTAGCCATGATTACAAGTGTAATTTGCCGAATGGGGCCAGGTCTTTTGATGGGATATTACTTGCTAACTACAACTACAGTAAGTGAGCTTATTTCATCAATGGAAAGGATGCATCTTCCAAATGGGATAATCATTCCCATTTCAGTTATGTTTAGATTTTTTCCTACCATCAAAGAAGAAGCCTCATCTATTAATGATGCAATGAGGATGCGAGGGATTCAACTGGGAAAATCAAAAGATGGATTGATCGCGGTGTTAGAATATAGGCTTGTTCCTCTTCTTATATCTACTGTTAAAATAGGAGAAGAACTATCTTGCTCAGCACTTACAAGAGGGCTAGGTTCCTCAGGCAAGAGAACTAATATTTGTAAGATTGGTTTTGGAATAACAGATATGATTTATATAGTCTTTGTTTTAGCTGTATTTACATTGTTTATATTTACAAAGGGAGTATAAGATATGATTAATTTAGAAGGAGTTTCTTTTAGATATGAAAATTCTATAAGTGATAATGAAATCAGGAATATAAACCTTAATATAAAAAAGGGTGAGGTGGTTTTGTTATGTGGAGAGTCAGGCTGTGGTAAGACAAGCTTAACACGCCTTATAAATGGTTTGATTCCCAATTATTTTCCTGGGGACTTGTCTGGAAAGATTGAAATTGATGGACAGGATGTAGCGAAACTATCCTTAGAAGAAATTTCAAAAAAAGTGGGAAGCGTTTTTCAAAATCCTAGATCCCAGTTTTATTGTATGGATACCAATTCAGAGCTTGCTTTTGAATGTGAAAACCAAGGTCTACCAGTAGATGATATTTTACAGCGTATAGAATTAACTGTTTCCCACCTACACATTGAAGATTTAATGAATAGAAATATATTTAAAATTTCAGGTGGTGAAAAGCAAAAAATTGCATGTGCATGTATTCATACATCTTCTCCAGAAGTTATAGTACTTGATGAACCATCTTCAAATCTTGATTCACAAGCAACAAAATCTTTAGGTAAAATTATAAAACACTGGAAAGATGAAGGTAAAACCATAATACTAGCTGAACATAGACTTCATTATCTAAAGGACATAGCAGACCGTATGATTTTTATGAAAGATGGGGAAATAGAAAGAGAATTTAAGATGGATGATGCTAAAAAATTAGAATCAGATGAACTAGCCTCAATGGGTTTAAGAACATTGAAGGTTAAAGACTTGAAACTAGAAGGTCAAAATACAAACATTGAAGATCGAGAAATAGAGCTATTAGACTTTTGTTATTCATTTAAGAAGGATGAAAAAGTTTTAGATATAGAAAAGCTGAATCTACCAAAGGGTAAAATAATAGGACTTATAGGGCATAATGGAGCAGGAAAGACAACATTTGGTAGATGTCTTTGTGGACTAAACAAGAAATTCAAAGGAAAGATTAGGCTAGGCAAAGATACCTTTAAAAAGAAAGAATGCATCCAAAATGCCTATATGGTAATGCAGGATGTAAACCATCAACTATTCACAGAAAGTGTAGTAGAGGAAGTTTCCCTAAGTATGAAAGAAGATGATGAGAAAAGAGTAAAGGAGATACTCCAAAGTTTAAACCTATCACAGATGGAAGAACTTCATCCCATGTCGCTTTCGGGAGGACAAAAGCAGAGAGTTGCCATAGCAAGTGCCATAGCATCTGAAAGAGAGATTATCGTCTTTGACGAACCCACAAGCGGGCTAGACCTAAAACATATGATACATGTAGCAGAAAATCTAATAAAACTTAAAGATATGGGTAAAACAATTTTGATAATAACACATGATTTAGAGTTAATATTAAGGACTTGTGAATATATTGTCCATATGGAGAGTGGAAAGATAGAAAAATCTTATTTTTTAGATGAGAAGACTAGTTATAAACTTAAAGATTTCTTTATAGAGTGAGGGAGAAGATTCCTATACTAATTGTAACTCAATCATTAGGAGTGATATTATGGAAGATAAAAAATATATAAATCAAGTATATTTTGAAAATATAGGAAAAAGATATTTCAGAGAAATGATTAACAGACCTACAAGAATATCCTATGAGGTAAATGATGATATAGGAAGTGGTAGTATAAATAGAGTAATATTAAACAAGGGTTTAGAATTTACTTATAATGAAAATTTTACAGCACATTCTCAAATGTTAGATAAGGAAATAGAAAATAAAAAGTTTTTTGAAATAAGCTACTGTATGGAAGGGGAAGGAATCTTAAATCTACTTACTAGTAATGAAAAGATAGAGATGAAAAAGGGACAATTGAATTTTCATACAAATAAAAACATCTGTGATGAAGAAGGATATATTTTCGATATGAAAAACTACACTGGAGTTGGGATTTGCTTAGACAATGATATTCTTAGAAAACAATTTTTCCCTGGATGTGAAGATTGTATGATAAAAGAATGGGAAAAAGATTTAGATTTTATCTTTGGAGAGGCAAACTCTTATTCTATAGAAGCGCCTCAGTGTATAGTCTGGGATATAAAATGTCTACTATCCTATGATTATGAATTTAAAAACATATCAACCCTACTTTTATGTCAGAGTAAATTGATGGAGATAATATCTAAGAGTGTAAACTACGCTATAAACAAAAGAAAAATTATAAATCTAAATAGTGGGGACAGAGATTATATAATTAAAGCCAAAAATATATTAACACAAAACATAATTTCTCCACCAACCATAGAAGAATTATCAAAAGAATGCAATGTAAATACCTATAAACTAAAAAAAGGATTTAAAGAATTGTTTGATGATACACCCATGGGATATTTGAGAGAAATTCGTATGAATAAAGGAAAATACCTCCTAGAAAATACAGAAGAATCCATATCAAATATAGCAAGTATAGTAGGGTATCAAAATCCAAGCAAGTTTTCACAAGCATTTAAGGTCAATTTCAATATGACACCTAGTGAGTACAGAAAAGTTAATAGAAATATATAATATGTATGTATTCAAATTTCAATGTTTATAGATAAATTCGATTATAACCTCAATCTAAATATAGGACTGAGGTTATATCTTTTAGGAGCATAAATAATACTCTTTGGAGTTGATAATGATTATCAAATAATTGTAAAATGGTATTAGTTACAATAGATAGTTGCAGAATGTAGATTTAAATCACTATATAAATAGGCACAACAAATTAAAGGTTAGAACTAACCTCTAAAATTTTCATATGTAATTAGAAATATAACTAAGCTATCAAAGTTTTAATTGCAAGAGGTTTATCTGAGTTACCAGTTTTAAATATTAGAATAAAAGCTATTAATTGAGAAATACAAGCAAGTAATATATCTGATTTTAAGGTTACTGTTTTCCTAACTTTAGAAGTTTTAAGTTGGATAAAGTTTTTAATTTGAGAAATGGATCTTTCACAAATAGTCCTAAGTTTATATAATTTTAACCATTTGATACTATCACGTGGTATTGAAGTATTAAACCTGTAATTGTGATGAATAGTGAGGTTCTTGATTCTCCCACATTTAGAAGGGGAACAAGGATTTTCACAGCTTAAGATGTAGTGTGTTTTTCCTTTAATATTAGCCTTTTTAGACTTAGGACAAAGGTATTTAATTCTATCAGCACGACCTTTTTCTTTTATGATACCATCATAAACCATAGGAAAAGAGGGATCATTAGGACAAAGTGGAATACCATCTTCATCAAAACCAGGTTGAGCTAACTCAGATGAATTACGAGGATTGATACTGATAATAGGCATAATATCTCTATTATGAAGATAAGCATAATTATCATCAGCATCAAATCCAGAATCACCCAAGAAGTATTTGTAATTAAAATCAGGATGAAGCTGGAAGAAAGTTTCTAAAGAAGGAATTAAAGACATAGCATCATATTGATCTTTAATATCCTCAGGTCTTAAATCTTGATCAAGTAAGTTGTCAGAATCATAGAAGTTAACATTTCTAACAAGACCAAGAGCATTGGTAGAAAGGATACACTTTAAAAAGTATCCAAAATGACCATTAAGGTAAGTAAGTTTAGCATCAGGATTAGAAACAGAAAACTTAGGCATCTGACCCTGAGCATACTTTTCAATATCAAAAGTAGAATCAGGATTATTCTTAGCAAATAGCTTAGAGAAAGTTTTAGCTTTTTTAAGCTGAGATTGATAAAACTTAGGATTGTTTTCAGTAACATAAGCTTCAATCCCAGTAGTATCAGAGATTAATATAGAAGATAAAAAAGGATTAATTTCTTGAGATATGACTTCAGTAAAATCAACCAAATTATTAAACAAGTCATTTAAATCATCAAGGAAATAAGTAGTAAATCCGGAAAATTGAGATTTATGCGGGACCTTTAAGAATCCACAGAAGCTACGGAGTTCAGAAGAAATAGATAAAAAAGTGATTAGTAAATCAGTAGAAGGAATCGATAAGATGTTTTTGATAATAAAACTATTTAGCATAGATTCCAGAGTAAAATCTCTTTTAGCACCAAACTTAGAATAATACTTCTGATAAAAAGAAAAAGGGATAAAGTTACTGATGTTTATATGTTCATTTAATAAAGATAGAAGATCATCTTGATTTTGATTATAGAATTTATCAAAATCAGTAGAAATATCAGAAAAACAAATTTGTTTAGCTGAAACTGGCATAAGATTCTCCTTTCATTTGTTTTTGAGTTTATGCTTCTTATAAAACATATATACCCAAAAATGGGGGGATTCTAGCTATTTCAATGTAAATAAACGTAGTAAATATGCGAGTTGTAGAGTTCTGCAACGAGCTATAATTAGTTACAAATAAAGGAGGATGGTAAAATGGGTACTTTGAAAAAACTTCAAAATTATATGACGGGAAGAAAAGCGCTTCTTCCAGCAGCATTGATCTTATCAGGAATAAGTTCTATCGTAGGAATGATACCATACATTCTTATATGGTTTATAGTTAGAGAATTATTTCTTTCGGGAACTAATGTATCCGCTGATTTAATAATTTCCTATGGATGGTGGGCAGTTGGGACAGCTATTGCTAGTATTGTTTTGTATTTTGTAGCATTATCATTGTCTCACCTAGCGGCATTTAGAGTGGAAACAAATATGAGAAGAGTAGCTATGAAAAAAATAATCTATATGCCCCTTGGATTTTTTAATAGCAAGACCACTGGGCGTATACGTAAAATAATTGATGAAAATGCAGGAATCACTCATGGGTTTTTAGCCCATCAAATGCCTGATCTTTCAGCAACTATATTAATGCCTTTAACAGTATTAGTTTTAATCTTCGTTTTTGATTGGAGGCTTGGATTAGCTTGCTTGCTTCCTATTATCTTTGGAGTGCTAGTGATGAGCATTACAATGGGTGCTAAAAACAAAGTCTTTATGGAAAGGTATATGAATGCTCTTGAAGATATGAATACAGAAGCTGTTGAATATGTAAGGGGGATTCCAGTTGTAAAAGTATTTCAGCAAACAATATATTCTTTTAAAAGTTTTTATAAAAGTATTATAAACTATAAAGAAATGGTAACCACATATACTAATATGTCAGAGAAAGCTATGTCGGCATATATGGTGATAATTAATAGCTTCGTTTTCTTTCTGGTTCCAGTGGCTATTTTAATTATCAACAGCACGGGAAATTATTTAACTACAATTCTCAATATGTTTCTTTATGTCATATTAACACCTGTTTTTTCTCAAAGTATTATGAGGAGCATGTATTTAAGCAATACTATATGGCAAGCTGGTCAAGCGATTGATAGGATGGAGAATCTTACCTCTGCTAAGCCACTAGCTGTAACTTCTAATCCTCAGTCTATACTAGACCATAATATTAAATTAAAAGATGTTTCCTTTACTTATCCAGGAGCTGATAATAAAGCAATAGAAAATATAAATCTCGAAATAAAAGAAGGTCAAACGATGGCTTTGGTTGGATCATCAGGAAGTGGGAAGACTACTATAGCCAGATTGCTAGCAAGATTTTGGGATGTAGATGAAGGAGAAGTTTTAATTGGAGGTATAAATGTAAAGGATATAGATCCAGATAAACTTATGAACAATCTTTCTTTTGTATTCCAAAACACCCGACTTTTTAAAACGACCATACTTGACAACATCAAGTATGGCAAGCCTTCAGCAAGCATGGAAGAAGTCGAAGAAGCTGTCCATATGGCCCAGTGTCGAGATATTATAGACAAATTGCCAGAGGGATTAGATACAAAAATTGGAAGTGAAGGAACCTACCTTTCAGGTGGAGAACAACAGAGAATTATCTTAGCGAGGGCAATACTTAAAAATGCTCCTATAGTTATCTTAGATGAGGCAACTGCTTTTACTGATCCAGAAAATGAACATCTGATTCAAGAAGCATTTAAAAAACTTACTAAGGGAAAAACTGTGCTTATGATAGCACATAGATTAACAAGTGTGACTTCTGCAGATAAGATCTTGGTCCTAAGTTGTGGAGAAATACTTGAACAAGGGGACCACAAGGAATTATTAGAAATGGAAGGGACTTATGCAAGTATGTGGAAGGAATATCAAGAATCTGTGGTTTGGAAAATTGGGGAGGAGGTTCAACATGTTTAGAATTCTAGAAAAAAGATTTGCCCTATCAGAAAAAGGGGCCAAAAGTTTGGTTAAAGGAATATTTTTTACAATATTACTAAACCTATCCCTTATGTTACCAGCAGTATATATGTTTTCTTTTTTGGATAGTTATCTACGAAAAGCTTTTGATAGCTCAGTTTCTATAAGCGATGGAATTTGGTATTACATTTTACTTGGCTTAGGTTTTATGATGATTATGTTTGTACTTGCTATACTTCACTATAGAAATGCATACACCATCGTCTATGAAGAAAGTGCTAATCGTAGGATATCCTTAGCCGAAAAATTAAGAAGGCTTCCATTGGCATATTTTGGAGAGAAGAATCTTTCAGATCTTACTTCAACAATCATGGAAGATGCTACAGCCTTAGAGGAAATTTTCTCCCATGCTGTGCCACAATTATTTGCTTCTATTATAAGCATTGTATTGATCTCCATTGGAATGTTTATTTTTAATTGGAAGCTAGCCCTAGCTCTTTTTTGGGTGGTCCCACTAGCAGGAGGCTTAATATTATTCTCAAAAAAATTCCAACAAAAAGAAAATATAGCATTATATAATATAAAGCGTGAAGTCAGTGAACAGGTACAAGAGGGACTTGAAACAGTACAGGAAATAAAGTCCTACAATCAAGAAGACAGATATTTAAAGGACTTAAATAAAATAATTGACGGTTATGAAAATCAATTGATCAAAGGAGAATTAAAGATTGGAGCTCTAGTAAACACATGTCAAAGCTTGCTTAAGCTAGGATTAGCAAGTGTTATAATCGTTGGTGCGAATTTGATATTGTCAGGGAACATTGATACATTTACCTACCTGATTTTTCTCCTAATATCTTCTAGGGTCTACGGACCTATAAATGATGTATTTAATCATTTGGCAGCTCTTCTTTACTTGGATGTACGTATTAATCGTATCAATGAAATGGAAGCTATGCCAATTCAAGAAGGAAAAACAACATTTGAAACTGATAATTATGATATAGAATTTAAAAATGTTGATTTTTCATATGAGGAAGATAAAAGTGTTATAAAGAACGTCTCATTTACAGCAAGGCAAGGAGAGATAACTGCTCTTGTCGGACCATCTGGTGGAGGTAAAAGTACTACTGCAAAACTTGCAGCTAGGTTTTGGGATATTGATAGTGGAAAGATCCTATTAGGAGGCTATGATATAGGAGAAATAGATCCAGAGACCCTACTAGAAAACTATTCCGTAGTATTTCAAGATGTAGTTCTATTTAACTCTTCAATAATGGATAATATTCGCATTGGGAAAAGTGGTGCTAGAGATGAAGAAGTAATCCAGGCGGCGAAATTAGCCCAATGTGATGAATTTGCTTGTAAAATGCCTTATGGATATGACACTATTATTGGAGAAAATGGAGAGACTCTTTCAGGAGGAGAAAGGCAGCGTATTTCTATTGCTCGTGCCTTACTCAAAGATGCACCGATAGTACTTTTAGATGAAGCTACAGCTTCTTTAGACGTTGAAAATGAAACGAAAATTCAAACGGCTATATCTGAATTGGTAAGAGATAAAACTGTATTAATAATTGCCCATAGAATGAGAACCGTTGCAAAAGCAGATAAAATTGTTGTTCTCAAGGAAGGAAAACTGGTTGAAGAAGGAACACACGATAAATTGATTGATGAAAATGGAGTTTACGCAAATATGTGGAATATTCAACAAGAAAGCTTTGGATGGAGTTTGTAGAGTTTTCATTTAATAGAGAAAATAAAAAAGAAGGGGGTGGATAATTATGGATATAATAATAATCACCATTATAATAATTTCTGGAATTAGTAACATGATTGCCGACATCTTATTGTATTCAGGAAAAGACCATAAAAACAAGAATCAGACTAAGGAAGAAAGAGTGATGAGAACACCAGATAAAAATATTATAATTTCTGGAATATTGGGTTTGATTTCTGTTAGTTTTTGGATATTGCCAAATTACTATTTATCGAAGATAAATACATCAATTGGATTTATTACTATGACATCTTTTGGAATTTTCATTGTTTCATTAGCAACATTTCATGTAGTATGCTGTTTTATTATGATTTTTTATAAATGGAATAATGATATGATTGAGAGACTTTTAAAACTTATGAATAGCTATAGACTTGTATGTGTTTTTTATGCTGGTATATATACTCTTTCTATGATTTATTTATCAATAGATGAAGTTCTTAAAATGAATATATTCCAATATATTTCACTTCCTTTTTTTAGTTTCATAATCTTTCAGCTTATGTTAGGCAAGATATTAAAAAAAATTCCCCACTTTTCATCTGTGGCTGGCACACTTGGGATGATTATATCTCTAATTGGAACAATAAGTATTATGACTGGTAATAATATTGTTTAAAAGGCACGAATAAATGGATATGTTAAAAAAATTAATGAAAATTAAAGTTAGTATCTTAATAAAGGAGTGTTTCAGATGAATAGGACATTAAAGAAAAGAAAAGGAAAACAAAAAG
>NZ_JBQCYD010000057.1:0-13170 GCF_052088025.1 Senegalia sp. (in: firmicutes)
ATTAGGACATAATCATAAATGTTATAATAGGACATTATCATATGTTGATCAGATTATTATTAAATATAAATTAAAATACTTGACACACAAGGCTCATTGTATTACAATAAGAGGAGTGTAAAAATAAAAATTCACTAGCCCCGGATTTTTATTGACGAAAGATTAATTTAAAACTGAAAGAGTAATGAGGAGGGAAAGTAATGAAAAGCTTTGTAGCTAAACCCCATGAAGTTGAAAGAAAATGGTATATTATAGATGCTGAAGGCAAAAAACTAGGTAGACTTTCTAGTGAAGTTGCAACAATATTAAGAGGTAAACATAAACCTACATTTACACCACATGTAGATACAGGTGATCATGTAATAATAATTAATGCTGAAAAAGTTGAATTAACAGGTAAAAAACTTGAGCAAAAACTTTACAGATATCACACAGGACATCCAGGTGGATTAAAAGAAATACCTTATAAAAGATTAATGCAAGAAAAACCAGAATTAGCAATCAAACAAGCTGTAAAAGGAATGCTTCCTAAAAACAGTTTAGGAAGACAAATGATTACGAAACTTAAGGTTTATAGTGGAACAGAACATAACCACGATGCTCAAAAACCTGAAGTTAAAGAAATATAGTCAGGAAGGGAGGATTTTAAATGGCGAAAGTACAATTTTATGGAACAGGAAGAAGAAAAAAATCTATAGCAAGAGTAAGATTAGTTCCTGGTTCAGGAAACATAAAAATTAATGATAGAACTATGGATGATTACTTTAACTATGATACATTAAAAGTTAAAGCTGAAGAGCCTTTAGTAATAACAGATACAGCTGATAAATATGATGTATTTGTAAATGTAAGTGGTGGAGGTTATACTGGTCAAGCAGGAGCTATAAGACATGGTATTTCAAGAGCATTACTTAAAGCTGATAGTGAACTTAGACCTACACTTAAAAAAGCAGGAATGCTTACAAGAGACCCTAGAATGACTGAAAGAAAGAAATATGGTCTTAAAAAAGCAAGAAGAAGCCCACAATTTTCAAAAAGATAGACCTATATGGATTATTACAAGACACTGGAAATCAGTGTCTTTTTTATACTTTTATTTATAAATGTAATATCTCTTATACTATAAAAATATTTATAGTATAAGAGAGGTGGTATATTGTGAGAGAAATAAATATCAAGATGAGAAATTTGATTGTCATACCAATAATAATATTAGCAGTATCCTTATATTTCTATGGTGAAAGAGATATAGTAAAAACAGCTTCATCCCCTGTAATGGACAAAATAATAGTATTAGATGCAGGACACGGTGGATTTGATCCGGGAGCAATTGGAAATTCAGATAAAAAGGAAGATGATATAAACTTAGAAATCACATTAAAATTAAGGAGACTTATAGAACAAGGTGGGGGAATTGCTGTACTTACAAGAGATATTGATAAAGGCTTAGATACAGAAAAATCCAAAACTTACAGACAAAAGAAAAATGAAGATTTAAGAAATAGAAAAATATTAATAAATGGTTCTAGCCCAGATGTATTTATAAGTGTTCATTTAAATAGTTTCCCACAGAAAAAGTATTATGGAGCCCAAACATTTTATAAAAAAGGTTCAGATGAAAGTGAAGAACTAGCTAAAACTATACAAAAAGAACTTAAAAGAATATTAGATAAAAACAACGAAAGAGTCCCACAAGAAAGAGACACAATATATCTTATAAGAGAAGCTGAGGCTCCTTCTGTATTAGTAGAATGTGGATTTTTATCTAATCCAAATGAAGAGAAACTACTAAGCAATGAAGAATATCAACAAAAAATAGCCTGGTCAATATATATAGGATTGATAAAACATTTTGACTAGTATATGATAGTGTGTAGTATTAAATAACAAAAGAGGTGTCATAAATGGATAAAAGCAAATTATTAAAAAACAAAGTATCTGTTACTATCATAGCAATTTTTTGCTCCATACTTTGGGGTAGTGCATTTCCTGTCCTTAAAATAAGTTATGAAGAATTAAATATATTAGCAGAAGATATTTATTCTAAGGTTCTTTTTGCAGGGATAAGATTTTTTATATCATCAATAATAATATTTATAGTATTAATACTATTTTTAAAGATTCCTATAAAGATAAAAAAAGAAAATATATTTATTATTTTTGTCTTAGGATTACTTCAAACTAGTTTGCAATATTTTTTCTTTTATAATGGTCTAGCTTATACATCTGGTATAAAAGGATCAATACTAGCACAAAGTGGTGTATTTTTTGTAGTTATACTTTCACATTTCATATATCACGATGACAAAATGAATTTTAAAAAGCTAGTAGGACTTATACTTGGCTTTCTAGGGATAGTATTAGTTAACTCATCACAAGGTGGTTTTAATTTAGATATGTCTTTTAGGGGTGAAGGATTTCTTATTATATCAGGACTTGTATCAGCATTTGGTACAATTTTAGCAAAGAAACTTTCAAAAGACATACATCCCTTTATAGTAACGTCTTGGCAGATGCTTTTAGGATCTTCAGTATTACTTATAGTTGGATATAGTGGAAATAAAGAAATGTTAGATTTTAACCTAGTTTCGGGAAGCTTATTACTATATTCAGCATTTCTTTCAGCAATAGCATTTTGCCTATGGTATGCTCTTTTAAAATACAATAAAGCCAGTGAAATCACAATGTTTAAATTTGTAATACCAATTACAGGTTCATTCTTATCAGTATTATTACTATCAGGTGAAAAGTTTACAATAAATATGTTTTTTGCCTTATTACTTGTAGTAGTAGGAATAGTGTTTGTAAACTATAAAAAGAAAGATATAAAAAATGAGAATTACCGTAAAGTTGGGTAATTCTCATTTTTTTATTCTATAATCTTATTATCAATCATAAATTATATTATGAAAGGAGAATTTATATATGATTATAGTAATAAAAAAGAAAATAGTTATATTATCTATCCTTATACTACTAGTAAGTATAATTAGTGTAATATTTTTATCTAATAAAGGTATTAAATCGGTGATTAGTAATACAGATTATAATACAATGATTGAAGAAAATATTAATACACGAAATGAGGCAATACTAAAGCAAGATAAAAAAAAAATACAAAAATTATATGATTTAGAAATAAAATATAGTATATGGGCATATGAACATGAAATAAATAAAATGAAATATTTACATAGTTGGTCAGAAAAACAGGGCATAAACATTATATCAATAGATGCTAAGCCTATAATAAATTGGGTAAAAGAAAATGATGAAAAGATAAGTTTAGATATTACACTTTCTACTGAATATAAGTATGTATACAAGGATGACATAAAAAATATAAATACATTTCGAATAGGTACATATCATGCAATGGATATAGAAAAAAGGGATAAGAAGTGGATAATTACAAAGGATTGGTATGACGATCCTTTTGGGGATAATTTAGGAGTAAAAAAAGAAGAGATTGAAAATATAAATAAAATAATAGCAAAAGGAAATAAAAATTTACAAACAAATGAAACACGAGAAGACATAGTAAAATATATGGATAAATATTTAGGAGCAGCAGATAATGGAGAAAATAATTATAAATATAATAATAAATATAAAAACTACAATTCTATAGGAGGAGATTGTACTAATTTTGCTTCTCAATCATTATTTGAAGGCGGTGCATTTGAAAAAACATATGGTTGGAATTATGAAAAAGAAGGAACAAAAGCATGGGTAAATGCACAGGGCTTTAAAGATTATTTGCTTTATAGTGGAAGAGGTAAAGCTATAAAACACGGAAGTTATAGTGAAGTTATAAATGAATCTTACAATCTATCTAAGGGAGATATTATAGCATATGAAAAAAAGGGAAAGGTAGTTCATATTTGTGTAGTTAGTGGAATAGATTCTAAAGGATATAGGCTTGTAAATTCTCACAATACAGATAGATTTAGAGTTCCGTGGGATTTAGGTTTTACAAGTAAGGGAGTTAAGTTTTGGTTAATAAAATTAACAATATAGGTTAAACTTCTTTAATAATGGTATAATTATAATAATACATTACATAGAAGAAAGTAGCTGATTAAATGAGCAAAATAAAGAATTACTTCTTAGGGATAGCTATAATTTTATTTGTAGTATATGTAGTACCTAATTTTTTACTTGATTTAAATATATTATATTTATTTGGAGATAATTTAAATCAAGCAGGGCTATTAGGTATGATTAGAGAATTTATGTTTCATTTTAGAAGCATATTATCCTTTCTTTTCACACTTTATACTATTTCAATAGCAATTATAATATTTATTGAAAACAAAGATCCCCAGACAACTATAACATGGCTTTTAGTTTTATTTATATTTCCTGTAGTAGGATTTATATTGTATTTATTTTTAGGTCAAAACATTAGAAAGAAAAAAATATTTCAAAAGGAAGAAAATATTCGTTCTAAGTCATTAGAAGATATAGCAGAAATTCAATTAAATGCAGTACAAGAAGATAATATTTTTTCAGAAGGAAAACATTCTTTAAAAAAGAAATTAATAAGTTTAATACTTAATAATTCAAAATCACCTGTAACTATGAATAATAGATCTAAAATATTAACCAATGGAAAAGATAAATTCAAGGAATTAAAAAAAGATTTGTCTAGAGCGAAACATCATATACATATAGAATATTTTATAATAAAAAATGATAAGATTGGTAATGAAATAAAAGATATATTAATAAAAAAGGCAAAAGAAGGAGTAGAAGTAAGACTTATTTATGATAGTGCCGGAAGTTGGAGACTTGGAAAAAAATATATAAATAGTTTAAAGGAAGCAGGAGTCGAGGTAGAATCCTATCTTCCAGTTTTCTTACCTGGATTAAGTCGTGATATAAATTATAGGAATCATAGGAAAATAGTAGTAATAGATGGTAAAAAAGGATTTACTGGTGGTATAAATATAGGGGATGAATATTTAGGTAAGAGTAAGAAATTTGGATTTTGGCGTGATACTCATATAAAGATAGAAGGAGAGGCAGTATATGCACTTCAAAATATTTTTTTAAACGATTGGTATTTTTGTACAAAGGAAAGTTTAGATGAATTGAAATATTTTCCTAAATTAAAATACTATGGAGAGCAATTAATTCAAATAGCATCCTCTGGACCAGATACTGAATGGGAATCAATCATGCAATCATATTTTTCACTCATAACATATGCAAATGATAGAGTATGGATTACAACACCTTACTTAATACCTAATGAAAGCATGAATGTAGCACTTAGAACAGCTGCTTTAAGTGGAATAGATGTAAGAATCATAATACCAGATATAGCAGATCATTTAACTGCCTTTTGGGGATCAAGATCTTATGTAGAAGAACTTTTAAAGGCTGGAGTTAAAATATATAGATATGAAAAAGGTTTTGTACATGCAAAAACTTTACTTGTAGATGATTTAGTTGCATCAGTTGGGACTGCTAATTTGGATAATAGAAGTTTTCATATAAATTTTGAAGTAAATGCATTTGTATATGATAGAGAAGTAGCTTCAAGGCTTGAATGTGATTTTTTAAATGATTTTAAAAACTGCAATAGAATAAATTATGAAGAATATAAAAATAGAGGAGTACTTCAAAAATTAAAAGAAGCTATAGGAAGAATATTATCACCAATACTTTAGGAGTGATTAGATGAAATACATTTTTAGATTAGAAAAAGTGAAATATAAAGACATATTAAATATAGAAAAATTAAATATAAAAAAAGATAAAGTGACATGTATATTAGGCGAAAGTGGAAGTGGAAAATCTACACTTCTTAAACTTTTAAATAATTTAATAAGTTTAGATGAAGGTAGTATTTATTATAAGGACAAAGATATATTAGAAATAAATCCTATAGATTTAAGAAGACAAGTAATAATGTTATCCCAAAATCCAGTTATTTTTGAAGGTAATATAAGGGATAATTTAAACTTAGCATTGGAATTTAAAGAAAAAGAAAATGAATCTGATGAAAAATTAAAAGAGTATCTTGAAATAGCTAATTTAAAAAAGCCTCTTGATAATGATGCAAAAAAATTATCAGGAGGAGAAAAACAAAGATTAGCACTTGCACGTGCATTATTATCTGATGGACAAGTATACTTATTGGATGAGCCTTCATCTTCACTTGATGATGAAACAGAAAAATTTGTTATAGAAAGTATAGTTAATTTCACAAAACAAAGCAATAAAACAGTAATAATGGTAACTCATTCAATAGATATAGCAGAAAAATATGGTGAAGAAATAATCAACTTGTATAAGGGTGGGATTACTAATGAATGATATAGTAGATATCACACTTGTTGGGCTTATTAGTGCCTATATATTTATCTTAATATTACTTTTTATAGTTAGGATAAAAGGAATAAATAGAGAAAGAGAAATATTAATAGCAAGTATAAGAATGACCTTGCAGCTAACTATTGTAGGATATATCTTAGTGTATGTATTTGAAAATCCTTCTCCACTTTTTACAATATCAATAATAATCATAATGGAATCCTTTGCTATATTTAATATATTTAAAAGAGTAAAAGAAGGTATATCAAAAGATTTAAAAAAGATAATAGCACTTTCAATGACTATAGGTACCCTTACATCTATATTGTTTTTCTTATTTATAGTAGTTGGAATAGAGCCTTGGTATAAGCCTCAATATTTCATACCCCTTGCAGGAATGCTTATAGGAAATTCAATGACAGGAATATCACTAGGGGTAGAAAGATTAGTAGATGGATTTGACTCACGATATGATGAAGTAGAAACTGCACTTATGCTTGGAGCTAATTCAAAAAAGGCATCAAAAAAAATAGTGAATAATGCCTTTGATTCTGCTATAATGCCTACAATAAATTCTATGATGGGAATGGGAATAGTTTTTTTACCTGGTATGATGACAGGACAAATACTATCAGGAATATCCCCTATAACATCGATTAAATATCAAATAGCTATAATGCTTGGAATAACAGGAAGTGTATCTTTAACAGTAATAATATTTTTACAACTTGGATATAAAACGTTTTTTAATAATCGAGAGCAATTAAAATAAAGTGCCTAAATTTCAGGTGCTTTTTTTGTTGACTAATACCAAGTGATATAGTAGGATATAATTAGAGTTTAATTCATAGTATATCACTAGGGATTAATTAACTATTGAGGAGATGACAAATTTGAAGGAAAAAATAATAGATATAAAGAATTTACATTCTCAAGTAGAGGATATACAAATATTAAAAGGTTTAAATTTAGAAATAAACAAAGGTGAAATACATGTAATAATGGGACCAAATGGAGCAGGTAAATCTACACTTGCAAACGTACTTATGGGTCATCCAAAACACAATATTATTGAAGGTGAAATAATATTTAATGATAAAAATATAAATGATTTAGCAGTAGATAAAAGAGCAAAAGAAGGGCTGTTTTTATCATTTCAATATCCAGAAGAGATACCAGGAGTTACAGTAGAAAATTTTCTAAGAACTTCAAAGTCAGCTATAAGCAATGAAAAACAAGGAATATTTGCATTTAGAAAAATATTAAAAGAAAAAATGAATTTACTTGAAATGGATGAATCTTACGCAGGAAGATATCTAAATCAAGGATTTTCTGGTGGAGAAAAAAAGAAAAATGAAATATTACAAATGACAATTTTACAGCCAAAACTTGCTATATTAGATGAAACAGACTCAGGACTGGATGTAGATGCAATTAGAATCGTATCTAAAGGCGTTAAAGCTTATTCAAGCGATCAAAATGCAATACTTGTAATAACACACTACAATAAGATATTAGACTATTTAGAGCCAGATTTCGTCCATATACTAGTAGATGGTAAAATAGTTAAAACTGGTGGATCTGAACTTGCTAAGAAAATAGAAGAAAAAGGATATGAAGAATTTAGAACTGATTTTTCTTAAAGAGGTGAAATAAAAATGGAAAAAAGAGATAAAACATATATAGCAGATATTGATAGAGGAGTATATGATATAAAAAATGAGTTTAAATATAAATATAAAACTAAAAAAGGTCTTACACCTGAAATAGTAAAAGAAATATCACGAGAAAAAAATGAACCACAATGGATGTTAGATTTTAGATTAAAATCACTTGAAATATATAAATCAAAACCTACACCTACTTGGGGAGCAGATTTATCAGGACTTGATGTAGAAAATATAGTGAATTATATTCGTCCAGATGCTGATATGAGTACAAATTGGGAAGATGTACCAGAAGATATCAAAAAGACATTTGATTCACTTGGGATACCAGAAGCAGAAAAGAAATCCCTAGCAGGAGTAGGAGCACAATACGATTCTGAAGTAGTATATCACAATGTAAAACAAGAATTAGTAGATAAAGGTGTAATATATACAGATATGGATGCAGCTATAAAGGACCATGAAGAAATCATAAAAGAATATTTCATGAAACTAGTGCCTCCAAATGATCATAAATTTGCAGCACTTCATGGGGCCGTTTGGTCAGGTGGTTCATTTGTATATGTACCAGAAGGAGTAAAAGTAGATATACCACTTCAATCATATTTTAGATTAAATGCTCCAGGAGCAGGCCAATTTGAGCATACATTAATAGTTGTAGAAAAGGGAGCAGAAGTTCACTTCATAGAAGGGTGCTCAGCACCTAAATATTCAGTAAACAATCTACATGCAGGATGTGTTGAATTGTTTGTAAAAGAAGATGCAAAACTTAGATATTCTACAATCGAAAACTGGTCTAGAAACATGTATAACTTAAATACAAAAAGAGCAGCAGTAGATAAAAATGGAACAATAGAATGGATATCAGGTTCATTTGGTTCAAAAGTATCCATGCTTTATCCTATGAGCATATTAAGGGGAGAAGGAGCAAAAGCAGAATTTACAGGAATTACATTTGCAGCAAGTGGACAATATCTAGATACTGGAGCAAAGGTAGTCCATGCAGCACCACATACAAGATCAAATATAAATTCAAAGTCCATATCAAAAGATGGAGGATATGCATTTTATAGAGGTCTTTTAAAGGTAGCAGCAAATGCTCATGGAAGCAAATCAACAGTATCATGTGAATCACTAATGCTTGATAACAAGTCAAATTCAGATACAATACCGATAATTGAACTAAAAAATGATGATATAGATATAGGCCATGAAGCAAAAATAGGTAGGATAAGCGATGAAGCAATATTTTATCTGATGAGTCGTGGAATAGATGAAGAAGAAGCAAAGGCTATGATAGTAAGAGGGTTTGTTGAGCCTATAGCCAAAGAACTACCACTTGAATATGCAGTAGAGCTTAATAATCTTATAAAATTAGAGCTCGAAGGAACAATAGGCTAAGGGGTGAAAATATATGGAAAACTTAAAAGGCTATAATGAAATAGAATTACCTAAGTGGAAAAGAATAAGATTAAAAGATATTAGTATTCCAGAATTTAAAGAATATAATAATTTAGATATTCCAAAAATTAGTGGATTAAATATAAAAAACATGTCTGAAAATGAAGATTTAAATAAATACACAAAATATCTAAAAGTAGATGAAGAGTTTGGAGTAGATAAGAACCTAGTGAAATTAACAGAAAAGTATTCTAATAGTGGAGTAATCATAGATTTAGAAAGAGATCAAAAGATAAATGAACCTATTAGACTAGATTTTAATATGGATAGTGAAAACTCATTAGTATTAGACCATAATCTAATAATAGCTAATGAAAATAGTAAAGCCACAGTAGTTATGAATTATACTTCAAATGAAGAGTCCTTTCATAATGGTCTTACAAAAGTTTATGCAAAAGAAAATTCACATATAACTATTATAAAAGTACAAATGATGGATAGCACTTCAAATAATTTTGATTCAAATATAGCATTTGTAGGAAGAGATGCAAAGGTAAACTTCATATCAGTAGAACTTGGAAGTAAGATTTCATCATCAAGCTTTATAACAAATTTAAAAGAAGATAAGGCCCAAGCTGATCTTAAAAGCATATATTTTGCTGATAATGAAATGGGACTAGATTTAGAATATACTATGAATCATTTTGGTAGAAGATGCTTAACTAATATAGAAACAAAGGGAGCACTTAAAGATAAATCTAGGAAAGTATTTAGAGGAAATTTAGATTTTAAAAAAGGCTCAACTAGATCTAAAGGTGTAGAAGCAGAATATGTCATACTTTTAGATAAGGAAGTAAAATCAGATGCAATACCAGCGCTTATTTGCGGGGAAGATGATGTAGAAGGAGAACATGCAGCAAGTGCAGGACAAATAAATGAGCTTAAATTATTTTATCTAATGAGTAGGGGTTTAAGTGAAAAGGATGCTAAAAAAATGATAGTAGAGGCATCATTTAGACCAATAATAGACTTAATTCCATTTGAAGACTTAAGAGAAAAAATAGAAGATAATATTGATAGGAGACTTACAGATGAGTATTGATATAGAAAAAATCAGAAAAGATTTCCCTATATTAAATCAAAATATAAATGACAAGCCCTTTGTATATCTAGATAGCGCAGCAACTACTCAAAAACCTATACAAGTTATAGAAGCTATGGGAATCTACAATAAATTATCAAATGCAAATATTCATAGGGGAGCATACACTCTAAGTATAAGAGCAACAGAAATGTATGATGAAGCTAGGAAAAGAGTAAAAGAATTTATAAATGCTCCCTATGATGAAAGTATAATATTCACTAAAAACACTACAGAAGCTTTAAATTTAGTAGCATTTTCATATGGGCTTGAAAATGTAAATAGTGGTGATGAAATAGTAGTATTAATTTCAGAGCATCATAGTAATATACTACCTTGGCAAATGGTAGCAAAGAAAAATAATGCTAAATTAAAATTTGTATATCTAAATGATGATTACACTGTAGATATGAAAGATTTCAAAGAAAAGGTAACAGAAAAGACAAAAATAGTAGCAGCAGCACATATATCAAATGTATTAGGTACAATAAACCCTATAAAGGAAATTATAGATTATGCACATGAAATGAATGCTATAGCTGTAATAGATGGAGCACAAGCAGCACCTCATACAAAAGTAGATATAGAAAAATTAAATGCTGATTTCTATGCCTTTTCTGGACACAAAATGCTAGGCCCCATGGGAATAGGAGTATTATATGGTAGGCGTGAACTTCTAGAAAAAATGGGCCCATTTTTATCAGGCGGAGATATGATTGAATATGTAGAAGAAGAATCATCTACATTTGCAGAACTACCATATAAATTTGAAGCAGGTACCCAAAATGTAGAAGCAGCAGTAGGACTTAAAGTAGCAATAGATTATATAGAAGAGATAGGTATAGAAAAGATAAAAAATCATGAAATGGAACTTACAAAATATGCAATGGAAAAAATGAATGAAATACCTTATATAACTATATATGGCACAAAAGATATAGATAAAAAAAGCAGTGTAATATCTTTTAATATAGAGAACATTCATCCTCATGATGTAGCTACAATATTAGATAGTTATGGAGTAGCTTTAAGAGCAGGACATCATTGTGCCCAACCTCTTATGAAATATCTAGGAATAAATGCAACATGTAGAGTAAGTTTTTATCTATATAACACCATAGAAGAAGTAGATATATTTATAGAAAGCTTAAAAAATGTAAGGAAGTGGTTAGGATATGGATCTTAATTCAATATATACAGAACTAATAATGGAGCATAACTCAAGTGGTCACAATGAAAAAGAAATAGAAAATCCAGACCATAGTGAAAGAGGACATAACCCATCATGTGGAGATGATCTTACATTACAGCTGAAATTTGATGGAGACATTATAAAAGATGCAGCATTTATAGGTCATGGGTGCGCCATAAGTAAGGCTTCAACTTCAATGATGATAGATTTAATAAAAGGAAAGACAAAAAAAGAAGCCTATGAATTAGTAGAAACATTTATAGGTATGATAAAAAAAGAAGTAACAGATGAATCTGAACTAGAAAAATTAGAAGATGCATTTATTCTAAAGAACATATCAAACATGCCAGCAAGAGTAAAATGCGCAGTATTAGCATGGCATGCACTAGGTGAATCGATAAAAGAAGATGTGTAGGAAAGGGTTGAATTCCAATGAGGGATTCAATCTTTTTTTGCCTTAAAATATAGGGGATTCAAAGAAGAAATTAGTATTTAATATGATATAATTTAAATATATTAATAAATAAAACAAGAAATTTATTTATAATACTAAAAATTAATAATTGCTCTAGTAAAATATATAGGAATTAGAAGGAGCATATAAAGAATAAGTGGATTAGTTTATAGAATGAAATAATATATATTAAATGAAAGGAGTTATATATGATAGATGAGAAGAAGTTAAAGCACTTAGCTATTGGATTAATAGTATTAGCAAATATATTTTTTATTTTAGGATTAATGCTACCAAGATTTAGAGTTTTCGTTAAATTTCCATTATTTAAAATATATTTTTGGATATTCATATTAAGTCTTTTAGTTATTTTCATAAGAAATATCAAGATTAGAAATAAGATGAAGGATAATTAATAACAGTATTATCTATTATTGGGTTAGAATAAGAGATGCTTATGTGGTAGGATAGTTGCTGTAAATATAAAAAAGAAATGTAGAATATAATATTTATTGAAATTAATGAAAATCAAATAGATTATTTATGGAGGGTAGATTAATGAAAGTATTAGGGATAGTAGGCAGTAGAAGAAAAAATGGGAACACGTCTTATTTGGTGCAGCAAGCACTAGATTCAATTGAATGCAAAGAAATTGAAACTAAGTTGGTATTTCTTAGTGATTATAACATTAGAGGGTGTACTGGGTGTGAAGGATGTAAAGATACGTATAAATGCGTAATAAACGATGATATGCAAAAATTATATCCACTCATACTAGAGGCAGATGCTATTATTACAGGTTCACCAACCTACTTTTATAATATAACTGCAGATATGAAGGCTTTTATTGAAAGGTTTTATTGCTTTCAAGTATTTGCAGAAGATGACCGTTCGGTTTGGTCAAGTATCAATGAAGCATTAGGTGGTAAATATGCTGTAGTTATAGCTATTTGTGAACAAAATGATGAAGAAGATATGGGATTTACTGCAG
>NZ_JBQCYD010000058.1:0-12839 GCF_052088025.1 Senegalia sp. (in: firmicutes)
ATTATAATGCAAATTAATCCGCCACTACCTTTGTTTATAATTCTTTGTAAGGTTCTTTGTATCTTACTTCTAGCATCAATAGGCATCATATTTATTTTTGTTTGTAATTGCTCATTTACTAATTCATGGAGAGATTTGCCAAACATATTAGTTTCCCAAATTTTTGCAGGATCATTTTCAAACTCTTCTAAAAGATAATTAACTAATTCTTCACTTTGTTTTTCAGTTCCAATTATAGGTGAAACTTCTGTAGCAATATCAGCCCTTATAAGGTGAAGTGATGGTGCATTTGCTTTTAATCTCACTCCAAATCTATGACCATCTTTGAAGGTTTCAGGCTCTAATAATTCTAATTCATCTATACTTGGAGAAACTAGCCCATATCCAGTTTGTTTTACATCTTCAAGTGCCACCCTAATTTTGTCATGTTCTTTTTTAATTTCTGCAAGTTTTGTTACTAGACTTAATATTTGATGTTCCCCTTTAATATCATATCCTGTTGATTCACTTATTACATTGTAGAATATGCTATTATCAACCCCCAAATCTATATTTACTACTCCCCTGCCTAAGTTTATTTCATTTATGTTTGTTTTTTCAACAACATCACATTGGCTCATTATATTAACCGCTTTATTAATTTCACTTAATTTATATATATTAGATGTATTTTCTATTACTGTTTCAATAATTTTTTTCTTTAAAGAATGTTTAGTACTTAATCCATCTACCCAACCAGGTAAATCAATATTAACTTCTTGAATAGGGAATTCTAAAAGCACTTTATTAAGTGTAGAAGTAATATCTTGAATTTCCAAATTCATACAATCTACAGCTATTACAGGAACCTTATATTTTTCTTCTAAATTTTCTTTAAGTGCTAGTGTACTATCAAGTGTTGGGTGCTTTGAATTTAAAAGTATTACAAATGGTTTATCTAATTCTTGAAGTTCTTTTACTACTCTTTCCTCTGATGAAATATAACTTGATCTATCAATATCTGTAAAAGATCCATCAGTTGTAATTACAATACCTATAGTAGAATGATCAGTTATAACTTTTCTTGTTCCTATTTCAGCTGCTTCTTCAAAAGGAATTTCCTTTTGATACCAAGGTGTAGTAACCATCCTTGGCATATTGTTTTCTTCGTGGCCTAATACCCCATCTACTAAATACCCCACACAATCTACCATTCTTACTTTAAATTTAATATTATCTTCTAAAGTTAAATCTACAGCTTCACTTGGTACAAATTTAGGTTCTGTAGTAGTAATAGTTTTACCTGCACCAGATTGAGGCAATTCATCCTTTGCCCTTTCTCTTCTATGCTCATTTTCTATATTTGGTATAACTAACTGATCCATAAACTTTTTAATGAATGTTGACTTTCCTGTCCTTACTGGTCCTACAACTCCAATATAAATGTCCCCATCAGTTCTCTCAGAGATTTCTTTATATATATTGAATTTATCCACTAACGTCGCCTCCCTTATAAATTAAACAAATCATATATCTTCTTAAATTATATATATTGAACTTGAAATCAAAATATTACAAGCATTAAAAAATAACCTTAAAATATTTAAATATTTTAAGGTTATTTTTAAAGTTTTTTTTTTTACATCTCTACTTCATGGGTTTTATCTCTAAGCATAAGATTTATAACTGAATTTTTAACATCCTTGCCTTCATATAAAACTTGATATATTTCATTTATTATAGGCATTTCAACATTTAATTTTTTTGCTAAATTATAAGCAGATTTAGAAGTTTTTATTCCTTCAACTACCATACCAACTTCGCGACTTGCTTCTTCCATAGAAAGACCTTCTCCAATTTTTATACCAGCCCTTCTATTTCTACTATGCATACTTGTACAAGTTACTATCAAATCACCAATTCCAGAAAGTCCTGCAAAAGTCATAGCATTTGCTCCCATTTTTTCTCCAAGTCTTGCAATTTCTATTATACCTCTATTCATTAAAGCTGCTTTTGTATTATCTCCATGGCCTAATCCATCTGATATACCTGCCCCAAGTGCTATCACATTTTTTATAGCTCCTCCAAGTTCTACACCTACTACATCTTCATTAGTATATACTCTGAATTTAGGTGTCATAAAAAACTCTTGAACATATAGTGCCGTCTCCTTATCCTTAGAAGCAACTACTATAGCTGTAGGAATATCCTTTGCAACTTCTTCTGCATGGGATGGGCCTGAAAGAATGGCATATTTTGAGTTTGGAACTAACTCTTTAACTATTTGTGAAATCCTTAAAAGTGTTCCAACTTCTATTCCCTTTGCAACATTTACTATAATCTGATCTTTTTTTATATGATCTTTTATGTTTTCTAAAGTAGCCCTTACAGCTTGAGTAGGAACAGCTAATAATAATATGTCTTTTTCTTTTATAGCTTCTTTTATATTAGAAGTTATATTTATATTACTTGGTAAGATTACACCAGGTAAATATTTTATATTTTCTCTTGATTCATTCATCTCTATTGCTTTCTTTTCATCTCTAACCCACAAATCTACCTTTACACCTTTTTTAGCAAGTAATATAGATAGAGCACTACCCCAACTACCTCCACCTAATACACAAATATTTTTATCCATAAAAAATCCTCCTATTTTGATTTCTGTCCTATTTTAGATTCTTCACCATTTAATAATCTTTTTATATTAGATTTATGCCTAAACACAGCAATAGCAGCTAATACCACTAAAAATAGAATATATTTCAAGTCAAAAGGACGAACTATTAATAAAGCTATAAATGGAACTAAAGATATAGCTAAAACAGATCCTAATGATACATATTTAGTTTTTATAATTATTAATATACCTATTATTATTGCAATTAAAGCAGGAACAGGGTTTATGAATGTTGCAGCACCAATTGTAGTTGCTATACCTTTGCCGCCTTTAAATTTAAGTACAATTGGAAAATCATGACCTATTACAGCAAATACTCCTGCTATTAGACTACCACTATAGCCAAGTAACATTTGACCTATTATTACTGCTATGATACCTTTTAATGCATCAAAAAGAAATGTTATAATAGCAATTTTTTTCCCAAAAACTCTTAAAGCATTTGTAGCTCCAGCATTTCCACTACCTTTTGTTCTAATATCGGTTTTTTTTATCAATTTTCCTAATATAAATGATGTAGAAAAGTTACCAATAGCATAAGATATTAGTATTACCAAAAGGATATTAAGCAAATTACTCTCCCCTTTCCCTAAATTCGAACCAAATAGGTGTACCTTCCAGTCCAAATGAATTTCTTATTTGATTTTCTAAATATCTTGCATATGAAAAATGCATTAATTCTTTATCATTTACAAAAATTATGAATTTAGGTGGTTTAGAAGAAGCCTGAGTTGCATAAAAAATCTTAAGCCTTCTACCTTTATCTGAAGGTGGTTGATTCATAAGGATTGCTTCTCCTACTATATCATTTAATACTCCTGTTTTTATTCTCATAGAATGATTATTTGATACAATTTTTATTAGATCAATAATTCTATTTATTCTCTTTCCTGTCAATGCAGAAGTAAGTATAATAGGTGCATAGGTCATAAAAGATAATTCATTTCTAACTTCTTTTTCAAATTTTAAATATGTCTTATCTTCTTTTTCTATTAAATCCCATTTGTTAACTAATATTATAGCAGCTCTACCATTGTCATGAGCATAGCCTGCTATTTTTTTATCTTGTTCTGTAACGCCTTCTTCTGCATCGATTACAATCAAACATACATCTGATCTTTCAATTGCTGTAAGTGCTCTAACAACACTATATCTTTCAATATTTTCTGTTACTTTTTTCTTTCTTCTCATTCCTGCAGTATCTATAAACACATACTTTTCATCTCCAACATTAAATGGAGTATCAATAGCATCCCTTGTAGTACCTGGAATATCACTTACTATTACACGTTCTTCGCCTAATATTTTATTTATAAGAGAAGATTTTCCTGCATTTGGTTTACCTATAACAGCTACTTTTATAACATCTTCTTCATATCCCATATCTTTATCATCTGGGAAATTAGCTATAACTTCATCTAATAAGTCTCCTATACTATATCCATGACTTGCAGATATCATTATTGGCTCAGATAATCCTAATTCATAAAATTCATATATAGTATCCGGTGGAGTGTGAGAATCCACCTTATTTGCTACTAAAAGTACCTTCTTACTTGATTTTCTAAGCATACTTGCAACTTCTCTATCTGTAGATGTAAGCCCCTCTTTACCATCTACCATAAAGATTATTACATCAGCAGTTTCTATTGCTATTTCAGCTTGATTTCTCATTTGAGATAATATGATATCTTCACTATCTGGTTCAATTCCTCCAGTATCAATCATAGTAAAATAATTATTTAACCATTCACCTTCAGCATATATCCTATCTCGTGTAACACCTGGTGTATCCTCTACTATCGATATTCTTCTTCCTGCAATTCTGTTAAACAAAGTTGATTTGCCTACATTGGGTCTTCCCACTATAGCAAGTATTGGTCTAGCCATATCTTCACCTCTAATTTATTAATGTATTTATAAAATCAAAGCCATTTACTTTTGATATAAATACATCTTTTTTTATTTTGTTTCTTACATCTTCTAAGCTTATATCATCTAAAAAAACTTCTTCACCATTTCTAAGCATTGATTCTGGTATTATAAGTTGATTAAAATCTTTCTTTTCTACATTTTTGATTAAATCCTTACCTGTAATAAGCCCTGACACAGTAATAGTATGACCAAAAAAGTCGTTTTTAACTTCAATAACTTCTATATTTAATCCAGGAATTTTATCACTTATCATTTTAGATATATGGCACATAAAATCATATGCAAGAGTTCCTGTTGCAATTAAAACTTTTTTATTTACTTTTACATCCTTTATTTTAGATAATTCTTCTTCTATACTTGCTTTAAAATCCCTAAGTAAACCAACACCATTTTCTATCTGAGGAAATCCTTCATAATCTTCATATGTTGGTAACTCTCTATTAGCTAAAACATAAAATTCATCTGATGCAAATATAAAGCTACTTCCAAATTCTTTTAGATATTTATTTTGATATTCTTTTATTTCATCTAATAATTTAGTTGATTTTTCCTTATTATAAGCCTCTACCTTTTTAAGTCCTTCCCTGTATTTTGTAAGTCCAACAGGTACTACAGCTACACTTTCTATATTAGGATAAAGTTTTGATAGATCATTTAAGGTGTTTTTTAGTTCAATTCCATCATTTACTCCTGGTATCAAAACAATCTGAGCATTCATTTCTATATTTGCTTCATTAAACCTTTTTAAAATGTCATATAATTTTCCTGCATTTTTATTGTTTAGCATTTCTTCTCGTAAATCTTTATTTGTAGTATGAACAGATATATTTATAGGACTTATTCTATATTTTATAATCCTATTTATATCTTCATCGCTCATATTTGTAAGCGTGATAAAATTACCTTGTAAAAATGAAAGACGAGAATCATCATCTTTAAAATATAAAGTTTCTCTCATATTTTCAGGTAATTGATCTATGAAGCAAAACATACAATTATTTCTACAGCTCTTTGCCTTATCTATTAAAGAATTAGAAAATTCTATGCCTAAATCCTCATCATATTCTTTTTCTATTTCTAAATCCCAAATTTCTCCATTTGCTTTTTTTATCTTAACTATTACGTATTCATCAGAAATATGAAATTTATAATCAATAATATCTTTTATAATATTGTCATTAATAGAAATAAGTATATCACCTACTTCTACATCCATTTCTTCTCCTATACTATGAGCTTTAATATTTTCTATTATATTTATATTCTCATTTATATTTCTTAATTCCATATTATATCCTTCCTAACTTAGTACCTGATTACAACAATTATACCATAATACTTTCTTTTTTCCTATTATACTTACGCTATGTTATCATTATATACCATATAAATCAATAAAAGTGAACAAAAAAACAAGAGCACTTATATAAGTGCTCTTGATGGTAAATCAAAATTGCTTGTAAGTTCATGTACTTCTTTTTTAAGTTTTTCTGAGTCATCAGCTTTTGTTATAGCTCTATGCATAATATCAGCTATAATATCCATTTCTTCTTCCTTCATGCCTCTTGTTGTCACAGCTGGTGTTCCTATTCTTACTCCACTTGTTACAAAAGGAGACTCAGTATCAAATGGTATAGTGTTTTTATTTACTGTAATATCTACATCAGTAAGTAATTTTTCTGCTTCTTTTCCTGTTAAATCATTTGCTTTTGCATCAATTAATATAAGATGATTGTCAGTACCACCTGAAACAAGTGTAATTCCTCTTTTAGTAAGTCCTTCTGCTAGAGCTTTAGCATTTTTTACTACTTGCTTTTGATACTCTTTAAAATCATCTGTTAATGCTTCTTTAAATGCTACTGCTTTGGCACCTATAATATGCATAAGTGGTCCACCTTGAATTCCAGGGAATATTGCCTTATCCACCTTCTTAGCATGCTCTGCCTTGCAAAGAATAGCTCCTCCACGAGGTCCTCTTAGGGTTTTATGAGTTGTAGTAGTTACAAAATCAGCATATTCTACAGGGTTCATATGAATACCTGCTGCTACAAGACCTGCTATATGTGCCATATCAACCATTAAATATGCATCAACTTCTTTAGCTATATCTCTAAATTTAGAAAAATCTATTTCTCTAGGATATGCACTTGCTCCCGCTACTATTAACTTTGGCTTTTCTTCTTTAGCTATTTTAAGTATTTCATCATAATCTATTGTCTGTGTTTCCTTATCTACTCCATATGATACAAAATTATAATATGTTCCAGAAATATTTACAGGGCTTCCATGAGTTAAATGTCCACCATGACTTAAATTCATTCCTAAAACTTTATCTCCTGGTTTAAGTATAGAAAAATATACTCCTAAGTTAGCATTTGAACCAGAATGAGGTTGAACATTTGCATGTTCTGCACCAAATAATTCTTTTAGTCTTTCCCTTGCTAAATCTTCTACTTCATCTACAATTTCACATCCAGCATAGTATCGTTTTCCTGGATATCCTTCTGCATATTTGTTTGTTAATATACTTCCTGCAGATTCAAGTACTGAATCTGTCACATAATTTTCTGATGCAATAAGTTCTAAACCTTCTTTTTGTCTCTTATACTCTTTGTTTATTAGCTCAAATATTTCCTTGTCATGATTTTCAAGACTTTTCAATTTACCATCACCTTTCAAAGTAGTTTAATATAATAATAAACAAAAAATTGCCATTAGTCAAATCTTTATTGTTTATTATTATATGGATGTTATAATAATATAATATAGTGACACTTTAAAAATAAATGTATTAGTATGGGGTGAGTGAATGGAAAGAAGTGAAATTAAAAACTTATTGATATTATCAATACTTGCGGGTAAGATAATGCTTAAAAATGGTGCAGAAACTTATAGGGTTGAAGATACTATTGCAAGGATATGTAAATCAAGAAATATAGACTTTGTAGAGACATTTGTTACTCCAACAGGCATATTTTTATCAGTTGAACATGAAGATGATTTATTTTCTTATATAAAAAGAATCAATTCAATATCTATAGACTTACATAAAATAGAAATGGTAAATGATTTTTCAAGAAATTTTGTATCTACAGATATGACTATATCAGAAGGTATAAAAAAATTAACTATGATAGATCAAGGTATTCCTTATAAAAATAAAATCAGATATTTATTTGCTGGAGTTGCAGGAGGTTTTTTTACACTTATGTTTGATGGAAGTTTACTGGATTTTCTAGCTTCTTTTATAACTAGTTCTTCTCTAATTTTTTTACTAGATCAAATAAAAAAATTACCTATATCATTCTTCTTATCAAATGTAATTGGTGGAATTTTTGTGACATTTTTTGCTGTAATATTATATACCTTAGGTCTTGGTAGCAATATAAATAATATAATAATAGGCTCCCTTATGTTACTGGTTCCTGGTGTTGCTATTACAAATGCAATACGAGATTCTATATCTGGAGATTTCTTATCAGGTATTTCAAGAACTGTAGAAGCTATAATAATAGCACTTGCTATAGCTTTAGGAGTAGGTGTAACCTTAAGAATTATTGTAAATGCATTTGGAAATATTGATAATATAAGGAGTGCTGTAAATGTTTTATTTTAAAAATTTTTTATTTGCCTTCCTGTCTACAATTGGATTTTCTATTATTTTTAATATATCTAGAGATTCCATTATTAAGTCAGGTGTAAACGGAGCTTTAGGATGGATAATTTATATATTATTTGTTAGGGTATTAAATTCCCCTGTTTCTGGTTCTTTTTTTGGTGCCCTAAGTGTTGGAATTATCGGAGAATTTTTTGCTAGAAAGTTCAAAAAACCTGCTACTGTATTTATAATCCCTGGAATTATACCCTTGGTACCTGGATCTGGAATGTATTATACTATGGTCAATATAACTAATAAAAATTTCTTAGAAGCTGCAGAAATAGGAAGTGAAACTATATTTATTGCAGCAGCTATAGCATCTGCAATAATAATTTCAATCTCTAGTGCAAAAATAATTAGAGAAACAAAGATGAAAAAAATGTACAAATAAAAATGTTGCAAGATATTTTATCTTACAACATTTTTATTAATTATTATATTTCATTATTATATTTATTAATTTTTGTATACTTTCTTCACTATCTTTTTCATCTGAGGAATCTCTTTTTATGCAGTTTTTAGTATAGTTTTCTAAAATTATACCTCCAACTTTATTTAAAGCTGATTTAGCTGCTGTGATTTGAACAAGGATGTCTTCACAATATTTATCTTCTTCAATCATTTTTTGAATTCCTTTTATCTGACCTTCAATTTTTCTAAGCCTTGTTATAGAACTTTTCTTTGTAGTTATATCTTCCATATTAAATCCTCCATAAACTATATAACTTTTATAATTTTCAATTGATTAGTTTTATTTTTTTTGATATTATTATCAATTAATTTAAGTAAAAAATAAGATATAACTAAAGCTACAAAACCAGTCAAAATTCCTAGCACTTCATAACTTTCAAATCCAAGATTGTTAAAAAAATAAACACCTGATGATATTCCAACTATAAGCATTATTAAAGGTATTACATAAGCTATAAAAGCAGATTTCATAAGGGACTTAGTTTCCATCTCTATTTCTACGAAATTACCTACCTTTGCACCTATAGTATTTTTTATATTTACTCTCATAGCAGGCACAGAGCACCCTCCACCACAAGATCCACATTTATCTCCACATGCACTAGTTCTTCTAACATCGACTACAGCATAATCATCTTTTGTTTCTACAACATATCCTACTTGATCCATGTTTTTTCCTCCCTATTACTATATCTATATAGTAATAATATCATATAGAAAAACCTATTTCAATTCATCTTTTATTACTTCTATTGAAAGTTCCTTGAGTTGTTCCTTTGTTATCTCAGTAGGAGCCTCTGTAAGAAGTGAGGTTGCATTTTGCGTTTTAGGAAATGCTATTACATCCCTTATATTCTTCATGCCAGTAAGGAGCATTACAAGTCTATCAAGACCATATGCTATACCTCCATGAGGTGGAACGCCATATTTAAAGGCTTCAAGCAAGAAACCAAACTTCTTCCATGCTTCTTCTTCACTAAAACCTAATGCTTTAAACATTGTTTGTTGAAGTTTAGCGTTATTTATTCTTATACTACCTCCACCTATTTCATCACCATTTATTACAATATCATAAGCTTTGGCGCGAACTTTATGCGGATTACTTTCAAGTAAGTCTATATCTTCATCTACCGGATGAGTAAATGGATGATGCTTTGCAACAAATCTATCTTCATCTTCATCATATTCAAATAGTGGGAATTCTGTTATCCATACCATTTCAAATTTATCTTCGTCAATAATATCTAAAAATTTAGCTATATGGCTTCTTAAAAACCCTAGTGAATCAAGAACTATTTTTTCACTATCAGCTACTATAAAAATTATATCTCCTTCATTGGCATCTAAAGTTTTCAATATATTTTCTAATTCTTCCTCGGATAAAAACTTGGCTATAGGAGATTCAATTCCATCATTTGTTACTTTCATCCAAGCAAGTCCTTTTGCTCCATAAGTCTTAACTTCTTTTTCTATTTTAGAAATCTTCTTTTTGCTGAATTTATCTGCATGATTATTTATATTTATAGCTCGAACTGTCCCACCACTATTAACTGCACCACTAAAAACTTTAAAATCTGAATTCTTTACCACATCTGATATATCATTTATTTTAAATCCAAATCTCAAATCTGGTTTATCAGAACCGAAACTATTCATCGCCTCATCATATTTCATTCTCTTTATCGGTAGTTCTATTTCTATACCTTTTATTTCTTTAAATATCTTATAAATTAGTTTTTCATTTAAACTTATGACATCTTCTATATCTACAAAAGACATCTCCACATCAACTTGAGTAAATTCTGGTTGTCTATTTGCCCTTAAATCTTCATCTCTAAAACATTTAACTATTTGATAATATCTATCCATACCAGAAACCATCAAGAGTTGTTTCATAAGCTGAGGTGATTGAGGCAATGCATAAAATTTACCTGGATTTACTCTGCTTGGAACCAAATAATCTCTAGCTCCTTCTGGTGTAGGTTTGTTTAAAACTGGTGTTTCTATTTCTAAGAATGAATTTTCATCAAAGAAATTTCTTATGATTTTTGCTGCTTCATGTCTTATCTTAAGGTTTTTTTGCATTGATGGTTTTCTTAGATCTAAAAATCTGTATTTGAGTCTCATTTTTTCAGATACTTCATCATTATCTTTTATATATATAGGTGGAGTTTCTGATTCATCTAATATTTTAAGCTCATATGCAAAAACTTCTATATTACCTGTAGGTATATCATCATTTTTTGATTGTCTCTCTACTACTTTTCCCCTTACTGCAATTACGTATTCACTTCTTAAACTATCTGCTTTTTCAAAACTTTCTTTTGAAACATCACTATCAAATACAATTTGTGAAATACCCGTTACATCTCTTAAATCTACAAATATTAATCCACCCAAATTACGTCTTTTTTGTACCCAACCCATGAGTATTACTTCTTCATCTATATTTTTTTCTCTTAAATCTCCACACATATGGCTTCTTCTAAGATTTCCTAATCCTTCACTCATTCTTTACCTCCTTATTTTTTTCTTGATATTTTCTACTATGTTTTCTAAACTTATCTCTTCTTGCTCACTAGTTTTCATATTTTTAATTTTTACACTTTTATTTTCTATTTCATCATTGCCTATGACTATTGTATAAGTAGAGTTTAACTTATTTGAATATTTAAATTGTGCTTTTACACTTCTATTTAAATGATCTAAATCTGAAGATATGTTTATTTCTCTTAGATCCTTTACTATCTTCATTGCAAGAGCTTTTGATTTTTCATCCATTGTAACTATAAATATATCTAAATCATCATCTTTAGGTAGCTCTATATCATTGTTTTCTAAAGTAAGAAGTAATCTCTCCATGCCCATTCCAAATCCTATAGCTGGCGTGTGAGGTCCTCCTATTTGCTCTACTAATCCATCATATCTTCCCCCACCGCATACAGTACTCTTTGCACCGATTTCAGATGATATAAATTCAAATGCTGTTTTAGTATAATAATCAAGTCCTCTTACAATTCTTGGATTAACAATATATTCAATCTCTAAATTATCTAAATAAGCTTTAACCATATCAAAATGTTGATTGCATTCATCACACAGGTAATCTAACATTGTTGGAGCATCTTCTAATTGCTTTTGACAATTGTCATTTTTACAATCCAATATCCTCATAGGATTAGTGTCAAATCTAGAGTTACAAGTTTCACATAAATCATCTAATTTTTCATTTAAAAACTCTTTTAAAGCTTGATCATAATTTGGTCTGCATTTAGAACATCCTATACTATTAATTTGAAGTTCAATTCCTTTGATTCCTAATTTCTTATATAAATTATCTAAAATACTCATTACTTCAGCATCAATTGAAGGACTTTCACTTCCATATACCTCTACACCAAATTGATGATGTTCTCTAAGTCTTCCTTTTTGAGGTCTTTCATATCTAAATATAGGAGTTATATAAAAAGTTTTTATAGGTTGTGGATCTGCATATAGTTTATTTTCTATATAACTTCTTGCAGCAGGGGCTGTTCCTTCTGCTTTTAAAGTTATGCTCCTATCACCCTTATCCAAAAAAGTATACATTTCTTTTTGAACTACATCAGTAGTTTCTCCAACTCCTCTTTCAAATAATTCAGTATGTTCAAAAGTAGGTGTCCTAAGTTCTTTATATCCGAAATTATTACAAACTTCTCTAAATACTTTCTCTAGATATTGCCATTTATATGATTCATTAGGTAATACATCTTTTGTTCCTCTTGGCGCTCTTGTTAGCATATTAAAAAACCTCCTAAAATTTATTTTGGGTAAAATAAAAAACTCCTATCCCTATAAACATAGAAAGGGACGAGAGTTTAAGTTTCCCGTGGTGCCACCCAAATTGGTATATAACCCACTTAAAATCTTTAACGCAGATATACGAATAATCCTACTTCAGTTCAAATTATTTACTCTAAGGTGTCTTCATAAATTATCATTACTAATTTTCACCAAATATTAGCTCTCTAAAAATGACAAAATTTATTACTATTCCTCTTCATAGTATGTTTATATTGTATTTATTATAATTTATTAAAAGTTTTCTGTCAACATTTGTTTTAAAGCTTTCATTTT
>NZ_JBQCYD010000059.1:0-12092 GCF_052088025.1 Senegalia sp. (in: firmicutes)
ATGTAAATAAACGTAGTAAATATGCGAGTTGTAGAGTTCTGCAACGAGCTAATTACAGAAGTATTTAAGGAGGAAATATAAATGTTCTCAAAACCGATATTTAAACAAAGTATTCAAAGCAATTGGAAGCTCTGGGTAATTATCACCATCGTTGCTTCAGTCATTTTATCTGGTTTTATCATTAATTATGATGCCAAAGGATATGCATCTATTGCTTCAGCAGCGGAGGGGACCGCTTTTTCTAATCTTCTCTCATCAATGACCAGTCTTTTAGGAAGCTTAGAAAACTTCTATAAACTGATTGCTGTAATTCTTGGGATTGTTTATGTTGTGTTTACAGCAAACAATCTAGTAGTAAATGAGGTAGACTCTGGTTCTATGGCTTATACTTTATCAACCCCTATTAAACGTTCAAGTGTCATCTTTACCAAATCATTTTACCTAATCCTATCGGTTACTTTAATGTATGTTATCATTTCATTAGCTGGTTTAGGTGCTTCACAACTCAAGTATAACAACGTTACTGGCTATCCCATTACGGATGATGTAAAAGCAGTGTCAGAAACCTTAAATCAAAATGAGCGTTATATATCTGAGCGTTTATATTTAATTCAAGATGATGAACAAGCCATGCGCGAAGCTGCCACAGCTCGAGATATGGATACGGATGCCTATTCAATTTACCTAGTAAACATTATCAATGATAGATCCTATGAAAAGGCAGCAGAAATTATCACTGATGAACGTTGGGATATCTATGAAGACGATGATGATATGGAAGATGATGATATTAAAATCACAAGTGAAGAATTGATTGAAAACCCTGCCATGATTCTATCAAGCAATGACGCTTTGATAGCTGGTGCACGTGTGCAAGGAATTTCTGTTAATGAATATCGTCAATTTGTGACTGATGAAATAGCTGCGCTTGAAGATGAAGAAAATTCTAAGCCAGCGGTCATGTTTACAGAAGATAATGCTGAACTCTTATTACAGACTGTGATTGACTCTTCTGCAAAGGCCTTAAATATTAGTAGTAATCAAGTAAATGACAATTTGACTTTAATTAAAGATCCTACTGCTCTAAAGGCATCTATGGAAGCAACTGGCTTAAATAAAGAACAAATTATTACTATGGCAAACCATAGCATGGTATCATCAGCAAGATCTGTAGATGCAGCTTTGGAATTTGATACAGAAGCTTATTTCTGGTTGAGTCTTGGTTTACTCACCTTAATCCTAGTTATGAGCTCTATTTCATTCTTCACATCGACTCTATTTAACCGTACAGGATTAGCTTTGGCTATCGGTGGTGGCATACCATTTGCTTTCTTCCTGATTACCATGATTCAACAGCTGATGGATGATAGCACAGATGCACTTGAGTATTTGACGATAACCACTTTATTTGATACAGATTCCATACTGGCTGGAGGAGAGTTTGGTTTGGGCTTAGTAGCATTAGTAATTATCGCTTTAGTCCTATATCTAGCATCAAATATTATATTTACAAAGAAAGATTTACCACTTTAATATTTTAAGTATAAAAAACAGCTTCATAAAATCACATAAAACATTAAAAATGCATAATATATAGCATGGTTATAGCTATATATTATGCATTTTTATGTTGAAAGGGTGTGTATCTTATGAAGAATAAAATAAATCCCTCTGATCCATCTACTATTGAAAAATTTGTAGATTCTCTTCCAATCCCAGCCATTGCAAGAGTTGATAATACATGTGATTATCCAAAGCCAAGAAAGCCTTTATATTCTATTTTTATGAATGAGGTAAACCATAAGTTTCATAGGAATTTTCCATATACTAAGGTTTGGGGATATAATGGAACTTGTCCTGGTCCAACCATTGAAGTTTCTAAAAACTCCACTATAAATGTGGAATGGATAAATGATTTACCAGACAAACATCTTTTACCAGTAGATCATACTCTTCATGGAGCTATGGATACTCCTGATACAAGAACGGTAGTACATCTACATGGAGCAAATGTTGATAGTGAGAGTGATGGACATCCAGAAGCATGGTTTACAAAAAACTATTCATCTACTGGAGCAAAATTTAAGAGAGAGGTATATGAATATACTAACAATCAGCCTGGAGCTACTCTTTGGTATCATGACCATGCTATAGGTATTACAAGATTAAACGTATATTCAGGTCTTGCAGGATTTTACCTTATTAGAGATGAATTAGAAGAAAAATTAAAATTACCATGTGGAAAGTATGAAATACCACTTATGATACAAGATAAATCATTTAATGAGGATGGATCATTATTTTATCCTGATAATTCAACTCCACCTGTAGATAAACCTATTCCATCAGCTACAGCATTCTTTTTTGGAGATACTATAGCAGTAAATGGAAAACTTTGGCCTTATCTTAATGTAGAGCCAAGAAAATATAGATTTAGAATATTAAATGCATCAAATGTGAGAGCATATGATATATCTCTAGATAATGATGGAGTTTTTACTCAAATAGGTACAGATTTAGGATTACTTAAAAAGTCTATAGAGATTGATTCCTTTATTTTAGAGCCTGCTGAAAGGATGGATTTAGTAATAGATTTTTCTAAATACGAGGGTGAAGAAATAACTTTATTAAATTCAGGGGGGCCACCAGGTGAACATACTGGTATTATCATGAAATTTAATGTCAATCTCCCTTTAAGAGGAAAAGATGAAAGTGAAGTTCCTGAAGATTTATTTCCATATCACTCTGTAAATACGTCACTTGCTATAAGAGAGAGAACTATGAATTTAGATGAATCTACAGATGATTTTGGAAGGACTATACATTTATTAAATGATAGAATGTGGCATCATCCTGTTACTGAAGTGGCAGAATTAGATACTATAGAAATATGGCATTTGGTAAATCATTTTGATTTTGCACATCCTGTTCATGTTCATCTAGTTAATTTTGAAATTTTGGGTAGAAAAGAATTTACTGAGGATGATTTTGATGAGGATGGCAATTACAAATTTGATGCTGATAATTTGATAGCTCCTTTAAGTTATGAAAGAGGTTTAAAAGATACAGTGAGAGCTGAACCTGGTCAAGTAACAAGTATTGCAATGCATTTTAAAGGTCACACAGGAGATTATGTATGGCATTGTCATATTTTAGAACATGAAGATAATGATATGATGAGGCCCCTTAAAGTAATAGAATAAAAAATGCTATCAGATTAAATCTGATAGCATTTTTTAATTATATCTTATATCTACCTAAATCTTTTCTAAATTCATCAGAAACCTTTTTAAATTCCGCAATATTACTTATCATCTTGGATAATTCTTCTGAATATGTAGTTACATTGGCACTTACTTCCTCAGATGAAGCAGAATTTTCCTCAGCTATTGCAGCTAGAGATTCTATATTTCCTGAAACTTTTGATATTGACTCTGTTTCTTTTGATAAATCATTTATCATATCTATTAGAGATTTTGAAACGTCTTCTATGGTTACTACTGTATTGTAATTATTATCAGCGACACCAGCAAGCTTGTTGTTTTCACTATCTAATACATTATATCCACTATCTATTTCAGTAACTAAACTATCTATATCGTTTATAAATGATATTAAATTTTCATTTATATTATTTACAGCAGATTTAGATTCTTCTGCAAGGGACCTTATTTCGTTTGCAACTACATTAAAACCTCTCCCATACTCTCCAGCACGTGATGCTTCTATTGAGGCGTTTAGGGCAAGTAAATTAGTCTGATCTGAAATAGACTCTACTGTTTCAACTATTTTAGTAACATCTTTAGCCTTATTTTGAAGCATTGAACTGTTTTTCTTTACATTTTTAAATTTATTTAATATATCTTTTAAATTTAAAGCTGTATCTTTTAATTCTTCATAGCCCTTGTTTATGCTAGTAACTGCATTTTCAAGGGAAACCTTGCTTTCATTTTCTCTTTTAGTTATATCAGTTAGGGAACTTATATTGCTATTTAAAATATATGCTGCAGATTCTGTTTCATCAGCTTGGTTTATTGCACCTGAGGCAACTTGTTCTACCACTCCTGATATTTCCTTTGAAGTAATATTCATATTAGATGAAACTTCACTAAATTTATCTGTAAATACATTCAATTCATCACTCATGCCTTTAAATCCTACAAAGTCTGTTATTAAATTATCTTTATAGGTATTTAACATGTTATTTATATCTTCAAAAAAGTCATTTGTAGATATTTCCTTATTTTCAGCATAATTTCTTTCATTTAAACTGTTTAATGAATCTAGGATGCTTTTTTTAGGTAAAAACAATAGTTTAGATATTATAAATGGTACAAATAAACTAAGGGCTAAAGTAATTGCTGTTAAAACAATACCACTTGTGAAATTAGATAATATTATGTAAGGAACTCCTATAAGTAAAAGTGAAGATATAGCAATCTTTGCTTCTAATGATTTTACAAATCCAAATGAAAGTAATTTATTTACCTTGTATTTTTTGAAATGATGGATTGGTTCATTAAACTTAATATGTAATTTTAAAAACTCATCTGTATTTTCTATCCTATCTATTTCTATTTCCTCATCATAGAAATTACTAGCACCCTTTAATAATCCTTCAAAATATCCAAACAATCCTCTTTTTGATTTATAAGTCATACAAGCTGTATATTTATCAATTGGCACTATCCCTACCAATGGAGGATTTGCACCTTTTATCTTTCCTGTTATTACTACATGTACATCATAAAGGGATTTTAAAAATGAATATAAGTTTTTATGCTCAAAAAATGCTGGATAATCATTAAAGAATGAATTTATATTTTCCTCGCCCATCTTCCTCCAAGTTTCATATACACTTTCATTGTTTTTACTTGCTATGTATTTCATCATATCTTTTGGTTTGCTATCTTCTACATCCTCTGTAGGTCTATAAATTTTATTTGGATCCATATTAGAATTTGTCATAGCTTCTATAGTTAAATCTTCACCAAATATTTTCTTGCATGATTTTATCCAAGATGATACTATTGTTGCTTTCATAAATTGCCCCTTTCTCAAACTAATATTGTTAGTCACAGTAAATTTTTTCTATCATAATATATATTATAGCAGAGTATGTTATATATTAGAATGAATTTAAGTTATAAAATTTATTTAAATGGATATAATAATTATATAGAAACGTGTATTTTTAAGGGCTGGAAATATAGTTGAATATTCATATAAAAAAAACATTTGACATGCTTTTATTCAAGATGTATAATAATTGTTTAGATACTTGACTTTTTTTTAGTTGTATGATATTATTATAGTAATGTGATTTGTCTAAAATAAATGGAGAAGGTGATTCTTTGATTAAAAGAAATACTCTAGATCAAATTAAAGAAAATGTTGCAGTTCATATCGGAGAAAAAGTCAGATTAAAGGCAAACAAAGGAAGAAAAAAAACTACTATAAGAGAAGGAATACTTGAAAATGCTTACCCAAGTATCTTTGTAGTTAAAATTGAAGGTGGTTACAACTCTGCAAGAAGAGTATCTTATAGTTATTCAGATATACTTACAGAGACAGTAGAAGTAACTCTTTGCGATATTGATAATAAAATAAGAATTAGTTAAACCAAACCGCTTAAGGGCGGTTTTTTTACTGTCTAAAATAAAAAAAGATGCATTTTTTCTATTACTCCTGCATAGATATATTAATAGAATAATATCTATATAAATAGACAAGGGATAATTAAAAGGAGGGAGTAATTTGGCAATTGAATTAGTAAAAGATTTAATTAAGATAGACCAAACAATAGCAAAAGACAAAAAGGATATATATATCACAGAAAATGTTGATTTTTCTCAAGGTGAAGATAAATTATTCAAAGTTTTAAATGTGGAAGGGAAAGTAGTATTAGATTCTTCTACTATATATAAGGGTAAATTAAAATTGAAGGGATATTTAAATACAAAAACTTTATATATGACAGGAGAAGAGGGGAGAATAGCTTATAAGAACTACAATATTGATTTTAATGAGGATATAGTTATAGAGGGTATAGAAGATGATATGAAAGCTCAAGTTTCTTCTAATATAGAAAACTTAGATTATACTATTATAGATGAAGAAAAAGTAGAGATTAAAACTGTTATATCTTTAGATATAAAAATAATGAAAAATACTGTTATAAATGTATTAAAAGATATAAGTGGTGGAAGTGGTATACAAGTTTTAAAAGAAAATGTAAAATACAATGAAGTAATAGGAGAAAATTCATCTTCTACTATAGTAAAGGATGGATTTGAATTAACTGAGGAACTTGCAGATATATTAGAAGTTTTAAATGTAGATATTAAAGCATATGAAAAAGAAATTAAAATTGTAGATGGCAAGGTCATTGTAGCTGGTGAAGTTAAATCATCTGTAATGTATATAGAGGATTCAGAAGAAAACAAGATAAGCTCAATTACAAATTCTACACCATTTACTCATTTTGTTGATATTGATAATATAAACAAAGATATGGGATGTAATATCAAATTAAATTATTCAGATGCAAATTATGAAATACAAAGGGATATAAATGGTAGAAATAGAATAATAGATTTAGAATCACTTATAGAAATTGATGCAAAGGTATATCAAATAAAGGAAAAAGAAATAGCTATAGATACATATTCAACTAATAGTGAAATTGAATTATCAAGGGAAAATGTAAAGATAACAGAAAATATAGGCTCAGTTTCAAAGTTTGAAATGGTAAAGGATTCTATTGATGTTTCTTATGATGATGAAATAATAAAGGAAATATATAAGATAAATGTATTGCCTATAGTAACTGACACTAGAATAATAGAAAACAAGGCTATAATAGAGGGAATATTAAATGCTAATATGCTTTATTTAGGAGAAGAAAGTGGAGAGATAAAAAACACACAAAATGATTTTCCTTTTAAGACATATATAGATATGGATGATATAAGTGAAGATATGGATTTAGAAATTGATATGAATATTGAAGGACTTAATTATAAAAAGACAAGTTCTAGGGAAGTAGAGATAAGTTCTGATGTGAGAATAGATACACTTATAAATAGAATCAAAAATATAGATATTGTAACAAATGCTCTAGAAATAGAGGATTCATCTGAAGTGGGCAGGGGACATTCTATTGTTATATATATTGTAAAGGAAAATGATACTCTTTGGGATATAGCTAAAAGATATCACACTACAACAGAGGAGTTAATCAGAATAAATGATATAATAGCTCCAGAAAACTTGATGCCAGGAGAGAAAATCTTTATAATTAAAACTGTAGATGTAGCTATTTAAACTAGAGAATTTTTCTCTAGTTTATTTTTTTGTTTCATTGTATACAATATTCCTATATAATAAAGATATAAGTTCAAAAGAATAGGGGTGAATTTTTTTATGAAAATAGAATTAGATGCATTTGCAAAAATTAATTTATCTTTAGATGTACTTAGAAAAAGAGAAGATGGATATCATGAGTTAGAAATGATCATGCAGCAAATATCATTAAAAGATAAAGTAATATTAGAAGAAATAGACAGTGGTATAAAATTAACTTGTTCAAATGAAAAGGTACCTACAGATTCAAGAAATTTAGTATATAAAGCATATGATTTATTAAAAGAAAAATTTGATATAGATAAGGGAGTAAAGATTCATATAGAAAAGAATATTCCAATAGCAGCAGGTCTTGCAGGTGGTAGTTCTGATGCTGCTCAAACGCTCATAGGCCTTAATCAAATGTGGGATTTAAAACTTTCAAAGAAGGAACTCATGGAAATAGGACTAAATATAGGGGCTGATGTGCCTTATTGCATTCTGGGATCTACTGCCCTTGCTTGTGGCATAGGTGAAAAACTCACTCCTTTAGAGGGATTTAAGGGAAAGATTATACTTCTAGCAAAAGCAGACATAGATGTATCAACTGCCTATGTATATGGTAACTTAGATATAAAAGCAATAAAAAACCATCCAAATACTAAAGAATTAATCAATGCTATAAAGACAGATGATTTAGATTTTCTAGCTAAAAACATGAAAAATGTGCTTGAAAATGTAACTATAAAAAAGCACCCTATAATAGGTCATATAAAAAAAGAGATGATAGATTGTGGAGCTCTAGGCAGTCTTATGAGTGGTAGTGGACCTAGTGTATTTGGTATATTTGATAATTTTAAAAGGGCAGAAAAATGCATGGATATATTAAAGAAAAATATGGATCAAGTATATCTTATAAAAACTATATAAATTAGAAATGAGGACTAAAGATATGGAAGAAATGGAAAAACTAAATTTAAATGATTATAAACCTTTAAGGGATGTTGTATTTGAACATCTAAGAGAATCTATAATACTTGGAAAGATACCTGCTGGTGAGAGACTTATGGAAATACAACTTGCCCAGCAATTAGGAGTAAGCAGAACTCCTGTAAGGGAAGCTATAAGGAAATTAGAACTTGAAGGACTAGTTATAATGCTTCCAAGAAAGGGTGCTTATGTATCTGAAGTATCTCTAAAGGATATAAAAGAAGCCCTAGAAATAAGAGTAAGTCTTGAGGGCCTTGGGGCGTATTTGGCAGCTGAAAGAATTGAAGAAGATGAGCTTGAATTACTTATTAAAAAACATGAAGAATTAAAGGAATGTGCAGATAAAAAAGATATAGATGGAATACTTAAAAAGGATGAAGAATTACATGAGATAATTTTTGATGCTGCAAGGAATTCAAAACTAATAGATATGGTTGATTCACTTAGGGAACAAGTTCAAAGGTTTAGGATAAGTTACGTAAGTACTCATTCACAAGCTTTAGAATTATATAAGGAACATAAAAAGATAATAGATGCTATAGTAAAAAATGATAAGGAAAAGGCAAAACAATATGCAGAGGAGCATATTGAAATTTCTAAAAAACACATAGTATCACATTTCATTAAAAAAAGTAATTAAGACCTATATGGTCTTTTTTTATTGCTTATTTTGAATAACAATCTATTTAATAGTCAATAGTATAATATGACTTAAAATTATGGGAGAATATTATGATTGATAGATTTAAAGAATTAATAGATTTTTATTTTGTGATTTTAACCTTACTAGTAGCCTTTGTACTTTTTTTTATTGATTCTACTAATTTAGATAAAAAAGGATTGAAGAAGGAGAAGAAGATAGCAATAACATTGTCCATTATTATGCTTGTAATGGGTCCGGTTTTGTACATATTATCAGTAGTTTTATAAAATTATGAAAGGAGTTTTCCTTTGAAGAAGAAAAAACAAGAGATTGAAAACACTAAGCCAATTGAAATACCTGTATCTAAAGATCTACAAACAAACATAAAAAAGATAAAAGAAATATTGATAGATTGTGATGATGTAATAATTAGAGAATTTAGTGTGGGAAAGAGACAAAATTATAAATATGCTCTTGTTTACATAGATGGACTTATAGATAAACAACTAATAAATGAATATGTAATGGAAGCACTCATGCATGACGGACGTGATGAGGTGCCAAATCCTAGAACTGTAGGAAATAATTTATATAAATTATCCAAAGAAGGGGGAATACCTCTAAGTGAAGTAAAGGATTTAAATTGCTTAAAAACAGCAATTGATAGTGTACTTGCAGGTGAAACTATACTTTTATTTGATGGATTTAGTGAGATACTTTTAACTTCATCACGTGGTTGGCCTATGAGAAGTATAGCTGAACCTGTAACAGAAGCTGTAAATAGAGGACCAAGAGATGGTTTTACTGAAACAGGAAAGGTAAATACTTCTCTTGTAAGAAGAAGGATAAGAGATTCAAAATTAAAATTAAAATATCAACAGATAGGAAGACGCTCAAAAACAGATGTAGCACTCATGTATATAGATGACATTGTAGATAAAGGAGTGCTAAAACTTGTAAAGGAAAGACTTGATGGAATAGATGTAGATGCTATACTTGAAAGTTCCTATATTGAACAATTAATAGAAGATGATTGGATATCACCTTTTCCACAAATCCAAGATACAGAAAAACCAGATGCTGTAGCAGCTGCATTATATGAAGGTAGAGTTGCACTTATAATAGACAATACACCCTTTGCGCTTTTAATGCCTGCTACATTTAACTCACTACTTCAATCTTCAGAGGATTATTATTCCAGATGGTCTGGAGCTTTTGCTGTAAGACTTATAAGGACTATAGCGCTACCTTTAGCTTTATTGCTACCTTCCTTATATATAGCTATTACGTCATATCACCCAGGTATGCTTCCTACGCAACTTGCCTTATATATTGCTGCTACTAGAATGGATGTGCCTTTTCCATCTTTTATTGAAGCTTTTATAATGGAGGGGACACTTGAAATACTTAGAGAAGCTGGTACTCGTATATCTGGACCAGTTGGTACTACTATTGGTATTGTAGGGGGCCTTGTAATAGGTCAGGCAGCTGTTGAAGCAGGAATTGTAAGTCCCTTTATGATAATTATAGTAGCTCTAACCACTATATCATCATTTACCCTACCTAACTTTTCTTTAACTTCTGGAATTAGGATATGGAGATTTTTACTTATGATATTAGCATCTATATTAGGTCTTTATGGTATAGGAATAGGTTTGATGATACTCTTATCTCATTTAGTAAGCCTTAAAAGTTTTGGCATTCCTTATTTTGAGCCTTATTCAAATTTTATAAATAATTTTTCTGATCTAAAAGATTCTACAATAAGAATGCCATACAAATTCATGAAATTACGACCTAAATATTTAAAGGTTGGTGATAAGGTAAGGATGAATAATAGTGAAAATATAAATTCATTAATAGATGAAAGTGAAGGTGGGAATAAAAATGACGGGGGGCAATGATAAGATAACAAAAGGACAAAGTGCTACACTTATAATAGGATCTATCTTAGGTGTAGGAATACTCACATTACCTAGTGAATTAGCTAAAGAATCTGGTAATTCTGGAATGATTATGATAATTATTGGAACGATTTTAAGTATATTTATTATAAGTATATTTACTAAATTGATGCTTAAATTTGAATCTAAAACTGTTGTTGAAATAATGGATGAATTGCTTCCAAGACCTATAGCTATTATATTTGAAAGTATATTTGTATTATTTTATATATCTTCTGCTGCTGCTGTTGTTAGAATATTTGCTGATATAGTAAAGATGTTTTTGCTAAAAGAGACACCACTTGAAGTAATCATAATATCCATGCTACTTGCTAGTGTATATATTGTAAGAAAAGGTATTGAAGGAATAGCAAGACTAGTTCAAGTTATACTTCCTATAGTTATAATTCCTTTTGCCTTACTTTTGATATCTTTAATTCCTGAATTAGATTTCCAAAGTGTAAATAATATAATGAGGTTTAATACATCAGATATTTTAAAGGGATTAAATGTAAGCTTATTTTCTTTTATAGGTATGGATATAGTGCTTATTTCTATGGCTTATGTAGAAAAACCTAAAAAGATACTGAAATATAATATTTCGGTAATTAGCTTCTTAGGATTAATATATCTAATAATATTTATAGTAGTAACATGTCAATTTGGGATTGAACAAACTAGAGATTTATTATGGCCTACCTTATTTCTTATGAAAACTATAAATATACCAGGTTCATTCTTAGAAAACGTAGAAGGGGTAGTTATAGGGCTTTGGACATTTATAGTAATTCAATCCCTTTGTGTAATTTTGATGCAGACAAATATCATACTATCTAAATCATTTAAATTAAAAGAAATAGATTTTTTAGCTGTAGCAATAATTCCTATATTATATTTACTTGCACTTGTACCTCAAAATATAAATGAAGTTTATTATTATATAGGGCTTTTTTCAAATTACTTAGGCACTAGTGTAACAATTATTATACCTTTTATTTTATTTGGACTTGCGATATTTAAAAAAAAGGGGGCTAGCAAAATATGAGAAAAACTATATTACTCCTTTTAATTTTAATTATTACTATTTTAAGTACGGCTTGTTTTGATAAACATGAAATAGAAGATAGGGCATATATTTTATCTATGGGAATTGATGATGTAGAAGATGGTGA
>NZ_JBQCYD010000060.1:0-11527 GCF_052088025.1 Senegalia sp. (in: firmicutes)
TATCAGAAATAGAATTTATTATGTTTAGGTTGACCTATTTATATACTAGCACTAACTACTTAAATAGATATACCCTATATAATTAATTTTAATTAAAAAACTTAGCCAAAGCTAACTATTTACTTCTTTATTATATCTTTATTATATGATAAAATTGATAAGATAGAAAAACTTGAACATATGATTTAAAGGAAGTGAAATAATGAAAAATAAAGCAGTTGTTCTTGGAGCAAATTATTATATCGGACTTAGTATTATAAGATGCTTAGGAGTAAAAGGTGTCAAAGTAACTGCAATTGACTATTCTAAAGATGAAACCTATGGCTTTCATTCTAAATATTTAAATGAAAAGCTAATAGGCCCTCATTACAAAAAAGATCCTGACAAACTAGTAAAATTTTTAATAAATTATTCTAAAAAGCAAGATAAAAAGCCTGTATTATTTCCTAGTGCTGACCCTTATGTAGAATTTATAGATAAATATTTGTATGAATTAAAAGAGTATTATCTTATACCACAAAATGAAAAGGGACTTTATACAGATGTTATGAACAAAGAATCTCTACATAGATTAGCAGAAAAGCATGGTATAAACGTACCTGAAACTATACGTCCTAATGAGGATAATTATATAGAAAAGGTAGAGGAAATCATCAAGTATCCATGCATTGTAAAACCTGTAGATTCACCTTCATTTGTAAGTATATTTAGAAAAAAACTTTTTAAAGTATATAATAGAAAAGAGCTCTTAGACTCAGTAAAAAAAGCAACAGATGAAAATTTAGAAGTGATAATACAAAGAATAATACCAGGGTTCGATGATCATATGTATACTTTTGATGCTCATGTAAACCAAAATAATAAGGTTACTCACTGGGTAACTTGTAGGAAACTTAGACAGTATCCTATAAACTTTGGTGCTTCAGTTTACACTGAACAAAAATATACCCCAGAATTATATGATATTGGTGCTGAATTTCTAGAAGATATAGGTTTCAAAGGTTTTTCTGAAATTGAATTTAAAAAGGATTCTAAAACTCATAAGTATTATTTAATAGAAATAAACGCAAGAACGACAAACTTAAATAGCCTTTTATATAAATGTGGTATTAATATGCCATATATAGCTTATAGAGATTTAATAGGTGAGCCTTTGGAGCCTAAATCTATAAAATATGATACTAATTTAACCTTTTGGTATGCATATGAAGACTTACTTGCAGTGAAAGATTATATTAAAACTAAACAATTAAAACCTTTAAAAATTTTAAAGTCTTATTTTAGACCAAAAGCACATGCAATATGGGATATAAGAGATCCAAATCCAATGCTATCATTTATAAGTTCAAAATTTAAAAATACAATAAAAAAATTACTATAATATAGGAGATGAATACAAATGACTAAATTAAACGAACTACTTAAATCTATTGATATTATTGAATCTTGGAATGAAAAAGATATTGATATTTCAGGGATTTCGTATCATTCAAAGAAAGTTGAAAAAGACCATATATTTGTTTGCATAAAAGGATATAAAACTGATGGTCATAAATATATAATGAGTGCCATTAATAATGGAGCTGTAGCATTAATTGTAGAAGATTTCCAAGAGGGCTGGAAGATACCACAGTATAAAGTAAATAATAGTAGAATTGCTTTAGCACACCTAAGTAGTTGCTACTATAATAATCCTTCAAACCATATGAAAATGATAGGCATAACAGCTACTAACGGAAAAACTACTACTTCATTTATGGTAGACAAAATACTTGCTGACAATAAATATAGTACAGGACTTATTGGAACTGTTGTAAGTAAATTTTCTAATGTATCAATACCTTCAATACTTACAACTCCTGAATCATTAAATTTGCAAAATTATTTTTATCAAATGAAGAATAAAAATATTTCCCATGTGACAATGGAAGTATCTTCTTCTTCCTTGGAACTAAGTAGAGTTGCAGATGTGGATTTTGATATTGTGGCATTTAACAATATCAGTCGTGAGCATATTGATCTTCATGGTTCATTTGAAGATTATTTTAGAGTTAAGTCAAGTCTCATTAGAAATGCCAAAGAGTCTGCTTGGGCAGTAATTAATATCGATTCACTTATACTTAAAGAGCTAATAAGTGAAACCAAAGCTAATATTTTAACCTTTGGTGTTGAAAATAATGATGGTGATTTATCTTGTGAGGATTTAGATTTATCTACAGGAAGAGCTGTTTTTTATGTATCTATAAACAAACCTTTGAATTTAGGAAATACAAAATATAAACAAAGAAGATTTAAAATAAATCTTTCTGTACCAGGATATCATTCTGTATATAATTCTATGAGTGCTATTGCTATTGCTCTTTTAGCTGGTGTTCCGATAAATAATATTCAAAAAAGCCTTGAAAATTTCATTGGAGTTGAAAGACGATTCCAATTTATATTTGAAGATAACTTTAAAATTATAGATGATCATTTTGCAAATATAGGGAATATCAATGTCACTCTTGCTACACTTAATAAGATGGTTTATAAAGATTTACATTTGATATACGCAATAAGAGGAAGTAGGGGAAAGATAGTTAACAAAGAAAATGCTTTAGCTATAGTAGAATGGTCTCATAAATTAGGTTTTAAAAAAATAATAGCAACTACAAGTGATTCTCATGTTACTGACAAAGATAAAGTGATTCAAGAAGAATTAGATATATTTATGAATATTATGGATGAAAATAATATTGAAGTAGATTTATATAATGAATTACCTGATGCAATTAATGAAGGGATTTCAAGAGCAAAAGATAGTGATGTAGTACTTCTTGCAGGGTGTCAAGGAATGGATTATGGTGCTCACATTGCACTTAAAATTATGCATCTTCTAAGACCAGATATAGATGAAGATTTATTATATGCACCTTTAAAAGATAGAGTAGCTGGTTCATTAGAATTAGGAAGCATTGAATAAAGGAGTTTTATAAATGAATGATAAAGTTATAGGTATATTAGGAGGAATGGGGCCAGAAGCTACTGCTGATTTGTTTTTAAAAATTATAAAATCAACAAAAGTAAACTCAGATCAAGATCATTATAGGATAATTATTGATAATAATCCTAAAATACCTGATAGAACTAAATATATATTAGGATTGGAAGAAAATCCACTACCTGCTATAATAGAAACAGGTAAGAACCTAGAAAAAGCTGGTGTAGATATAGCATGTATACCTTGCATTACATCACATTATTTTATAGAAGAAGTACAAAAAAATTTAGAGATACCAATTTTAAACTCATTAGCACAAACAAATAAATATATCGAAAAAAATTATACTAATACTACAAAAATTGGAATACTTGCAACTACTGGAACTATCAATACAAAGTTATTTGAAAAATATATTAAAAATGTAAATATAATTTATCCAGATAAAAATACCCAAAATAATAATGTAATGGAAGCTATATATAGTGAAAAAGGTATAAAAAATGGAAATACAAATGGATATCCACTTAATTTATTAATAGAAGCTAGTAATAAACTTATACGAAATGGTGCTGAGATTATAATTTCTGGATGTACAGAAATAGCATTAGTTTTAAAACAATGTCATATTTCTGTACCATTATTAGACCCAATGAAAATAGTAGCAGAAGCAATAACAAGGAGCTGACATAAGTTTATGTCAGCTCCTTGTTATTGTCTACTTTTTCAAATATTCCTCTATTATATTTTTGACCTTTGGAACTACAAAATGGCTTCCACCTCTACCTTCTACTCCTTCTATCATCATAGAAATTACAAGCTTAGGCTCATCTACATTCATAGCTACAAACCAACCATTTTCTTTTCCTTTTTCATCCTTAGATGACTTTAATTCAGCTGTACCAGTTTTTCCAGCTAATTTTATACCATTTATTTTTGCTTCCTTGCCAGTTCCATTTTCATCTTCTATTACATTGGTTAAACTATCTAGCAATATATCCTTGTTTTGATCAGATATAATATCTTCCTTCCAAATCTCTGACTTAATAGTTTCATCAATTTCTAATGTTGGCTTCATAATATCTCCATTGTTTACAAGTGAACTATATATAAGAGACAGATGAAGTGGACTTACAAGAACTTGTCCTTGACCATAGCCTGTATTTGCAAGTAATACTTCACTATCTATTTGATTTTTATTGGCTATTTGTGATTTTTCTATAGGATAAGATACAGGTAGTTCTTCATTAAATCCAAACTTTTTACTAGAGTCAAGAAAGTCTTGTGCTCCAATTTTAATTGCAGCCATTGCAAAATATATATTATCTGAATAGACAAATGCATCATTTAAATCTACATTTGATAATTTTTGACTAACTCTATTTACCTTATAATCTCCCCAAGATTTATCCTTCTGCCAACTCTTACCATTTATACTTATTTTTTCAGATGGATCTATACTACCTTCATCTAAAGCTATAGCTGCTGTTACAAGTTTAAATGTAGAACCTGGAGAATATACATCATTAAATCTATTTTGAAGTCTATCTATATTTTCTTCATCAAATTTTTGAGCTTCAGAATCAGATAGATACGTGCTAAATATATTTGAATCAAATGAAGGTGAACTTACCATAGCAAGAACTTCGCCTGATTTTGGATCGATTGCAGAAGATGCTCCTACTTCACCATCCATCTCTTCATATATTTTTTCTTGCAAACTACTGTCAATAGCTAACTTTAAATCTTCACCATCTTCTGGTCTGGTTTTAGCTATGATTATTTTATCTATTTCTTCACCATCAGATATTTTTGAAATATAAATTTCTTTACCATCATTTGCACGAAGAGTTTTTTCATATACGGTTTCTAAACCTAGTTTTCCAATTACACTTCTATTATTATAGAAATTTTCCTCATCTTTTTCTAATTCTTCTTTTGTTATAGGTCTAATGTAACCTATTAAAGCACCAAAAGCTTCACCACCTGGATATATTCTTTCATTTATCTCTTGATATTTGACACCTTCTATTTCTAATAACTCTGATAATATAGTATTATCAACTGAAATTTTAACAATAGGTACAAAATATTCAGGATTAGTGTTTTTTTCTAATGCTGTTTTTATCCTCTCTTCATCTATATCTAATATTTGTGACATTTTACTTATATTATTTTGCTTTTGATTTTCAAATAACTTTGGGTATATTCCTATATTATATCTTGTCCCATTTATAGCAAGACCATTTCCAAATTTATCATAAATTTCTCCTCTTTTTGCATCTAAAGTATCTACTCTTACCTTATCTTCTTTACTCATTTGAGGAAATATCAAGCTTTCATCCCATTCTACAAGCCATATATATTCATCATCTATTTTTTCTTTAACCATTTTAGCTTCATAAGCTTCTATTTCTACTTTTCCTGCTAAAGTGTTCATAGATATATCAAACTTTATTTCTTCACTATCTTCATCATTTTCATTCACTGATATATTTATATCTTTTGCGCCAATTCCATCATAAATATTCTTATATCTATCTATAAAATCTTCTTTTGATATATATTTTTTTGAATCCTTAGATAATATTTCATACATAGCTTCATAATCTTTATCTTCCCATTTAACCTCATAAGTATTAAAGGCTTCACTAGCTGTTTGTTTATCGCAAGCTGTAAATACTAATATAGTAATTAATATCAAACTTATTAATAATAATTTCACTTTAATTCTTTTCACTAAATTACCTCCTTAAAAAATTGATATGCAAAAAGGTAACCTAAAATTTAGGTCACCTTTAAATAATGTCATTTAGCTAACTGGTTCAGTATACATAATAGACCTTTGTTGTGGTGTCAATACCTTTTGATGAGCAAGTAAACCATTGAAAAATCTTATTAAATCATTTTGTATAATCTTATTTGATAAATCTATTTCTTTATCTATATTTTCATTAGTAACTACAAGTGATGGGTTTTCTATCACTCTATCACTTTCAAATGAATACAATTTAGAGTCTGATACTGAATAATAATGCTTTTCATTTAACCACGATCCATCAGGAAATACTACATTATTTTCCTTTGCACTCATCATATCTTGACCTATTTGATATGGATTAAATATGCCTAACATATTTGATATTGTAGGTAAGGCATCTACCATACCCATAGGTGCATCAATTGTTTGACTAAACTTTTGATCTTTTGACCAAATTATAAATGGAGTTTTTGTAAGTTCTTTTTTAAATGTACCATTTATAGCAACATATTCTGGATCTTCTTTTGTATAATATTCTCCACTTTCTTTATCATAATTAAAAGCCTTACTGTAGTCTGAATTTGATATCTTTGCAAGATGATCTCCATATAAAACTATCACTGCATTATCTAATAATCCTTCCTTATCCATTCCCTCTACAAAAGATTTCAAGGCTGTATCTGCATAATGATACGATTTTAGATAATTTCCAATATCAGTTCCTTCTAAATGACCTACATTAAACTCTGGGTACTTTTCTACATCATCAAAAGGATAATGATTAGATAAGGTTATAAGTGTTGATAATACTGGTTTTTGTTCTTCTTCTTTAATTTGTTTAATCTTTTGTATTGACTGATTAAAGAATGAAACATCACTTAAACCAAGTCCAATTTCTTCATCTATATTATAATCATCCTTAGAGAAGAATCTGTCATAACCTAAATTTTCATGCATTATATTTCTATTCCAAAAGTCACCATTATTCCCATGCATACTCATAGTATAATAACCCTTATCTTTTAAAAGCTTTTCCATAGATACATAATCTCTATCTGCATGAGTCATAAATACTGTACCATTATTTATAGGTAAAAGTGAGGTATTAAATGTAAATTCTGAATCACTACTAGTACCTACGGAATGTTGAGTATAAAAATTCTCGAAATTAAGTCCTTCACTAGCCATTTTATTTAAAAATGGAGTTACAGGACCATCTTCAAATTCTTGATCCATAGCAAAACTTTCAGCACTTTCATAATGTATTACATATACATCCTTACCTTCAAATATATTTGTATATTCATTTTCCTTTTTTATATTTATATTTTTTTCAACTAAATCTTCTAATAAAATAGTAGCTTCTTCATCTTTCATTTCAGGTACACTACTTGAAGCAATATTCTTCACAAAATCAGCAGTTGTATATGAATATATCCCTAATTGTTCAACTAAATATGGTCTATTCCATTGTTTTACTATACGAGATTTGTCAGTGTTAGTTAATGTAGTAAATACAAATGTTAAAATCACTAAACCTATTACTACAGGTGGTAGGAATTCTAATCTGCTTCTATTTTGTTCTGCTCTTACAAAGAAGTCCTTTGTTTTTAATTTCTTTATAGCTACAATCAATACTATTGTAGGAATAAAAAATAACAATACCTTTAAATCTAAAGTTTTTACAACACTATCTGCTACACCTTTAACTTGACTAAGTTGCTTGAGTAAAGAAAAAGATAAAAACGAACTATAATGTTTATAATAAATATAATTCATTCCATTTAACATACCAAAAAATACTGATAAAGTTACATATAAGTAATTTCTACGTCTATATGATAAAAAGAGTGCTAATAAACTTATAAATATAATCATCGGTATTGTAGTTAGAATAGGTTTCCAATAAGATATTCCTCCTACAGTCATTTTTCTTAATAAGATATCATTAAAAATTGCTCCTAATATTAAAACTATAAATATTATATTCTTTTTAAATCCACCTAATATTTTATTTTTAAAACTCATATTATCCCCTCTTCATCTTATATCTTTTAATTTCAAATTCAATTTTGCTATAAAAGTATTTTATATCATAATCAATTAAATATCAATTTTCATACTTATTAATAGTATTAAAGTAATATAACAAGAATTCTTATTTTTTTGTTTTGATAAAATTAATTAATATACATATACTTATATTATATCACATATCATGACTTATAACACAGTAAATTAGCCAATATATAATATTTTAAATTCATTAAAATTATTTATTGTTGTTTTTGTATTTGAAATTATTTGAATATTTACAAGCTATGTTACATCAATATTTCAAAAAAATGGATTTTCAAGCTATTTCTTTGTTATATTACATTTTTATTAAAGTTTATTCGAATTATTCTCATATAATTTTGGGAATATTGATTTATCTAATTTATAGTTAAATCCTACCACTATACTTGCAAGTATTCCTACTATCCCAAGTGTAATAAAGGCAGCTTCATATGAAAATTTATCAATTAAATATCCCATCACCACTCTACCAACTGTTCCACCTATAAAATATCCTATATTTCTATAACTACTTATCCTTCCCCTGTGACTTGCCGGTACACGTCTACTTATATAAGGTGCTGAACCAAGCATGTTTACTATCTCTCCTATGGTAAAAGCAAACATCATTATATAAAAAACCATATAAATATTGGTATCTTTGATAATTAAATAGCTAAGGGGATATAAGGATATTCCTATTATTATTTTTGGTAATTCATTTAACTTTCTAAACAAATAAGTGATTATAGGTGTAAAGGCTATAACTACAAAGCCATTAAAACTTGATATAAGTCCAAAGTATTTAGCGCCCTTATCTAAAAATATATCCTCCATATATAAGGGTAGGACAAAGGACCATTGATCATATATAAAAGAAGCAAATATAAATATTATCAATTGTATTAATATTGACTTTCTTTGTTTTAAAATATCCCATGAAGATATATTTACATCAGTACTTACCTCATATTCATTTTCTTCTTCTTGTGTATCATCTACCTTTATATTTTTTATAAATATAATTATCAGTATAGTAGATAAAAGAGTTGTAAATCCATCAATTATAAATGCTAAATTTAAATAATTTTCAAATAACAACCCTCCAATACTTGCTCCAAACATAAAGCCTAAATTATGTCCTAAATATGATAAGGAGTATACCTTTTCTCTTTCCTTTGGCTTAGTAACATCTGCTATAAGTGCTTCAAATGCTGGATATTCCATATTGGCAAACAATCCTGCTATTACAAAAAACACAAGCATAGTTGTTCCAGGCTCTACAAGTCCTGCTAAAACAAAAAATACTACAGTTATCAAATCAAATATAACTATTATTTTTTTCCTATTAAATTTATCTGCTAATTTCCCTCCTATTATAGTAGCAGGTAAAAACAATCCTCCTATAGCAACAGAAAGCCATGCTATAGTAGATGCAGAATAACCTATCTTTCTACTGAGTATTAGAGTTAATAATGGCCAAATAAAGCCACCCATATTGGTTATTATCCTTGCAAAAAACAAAACATATGCTGACCTTGAGAGACCTTTGTATTGAGAAAATATGTTTAACATTGATTTACGCTCCTTAAAATTAACTTTTATATAAAATAAAAAATCATACTATTTATAGTATAATATAAATAGTATGATTTTGCTCTTATTTTTTCTAAATTAAGCCTTTTTCTTTAAGGAAATCCCTTGATACTTTTTCCATATCTTCTTTTGCTGCAAAAGTATAAGTATTATTAAATCCTAATGTTTCTAGCTACCTTATATTCTTTTACTATTTATTGTCTTTGATGAATTAGCTGTAAGTTTATTTATAGTATCCATTTCTTCACTTGTTAAATAACGCCATTTACCCAAAGCTATATTATCTAAATTCACATTCATTATTCTTATTCTCTTAAGTTCAAGCACCTCATATCCTAAGTATGATGTCATTCTTCTAATTTGTCTGTTGAGTCCTTGGGTCAATATTATTCTAAATTTATATTTATTTATCTTTTCTACAAAACATTTTTTTGTAACAGTATCTAATATAGGAATTCCACTAGCCATCTTCCTTATAAATTCATCTGTAATAGCCTTATCTACAGTAACTATATATTCTTTTTCATGATTATTGCCTGCACGAAGAATTTTATTTACTATATCTCCATCATTTGTTAGAAATATCAAGCCTTCTGAATCTTTATCAAGCCTACCTATAGGAAATATCCTCTTTGGATAATTCATAAACTTTACTATATTTCCTTTTATATGAGATTCAGTAGTACAGGTTATACCACGGGGTTTATTTAATGCAATATAAACTGGCTTTTCTTTTGACCTTAAAGGTTTACCATCAACCTTTATATCATCATCTTCTCTTACTTGAGATCCTATCTCAGCCCTCTTACCATTTATAGTTACTCTCCCTGCAACTATTAGTTTATCTGCTTCACGTCTAGAGCATAGTCCTGTTTCCCTTATAAATTTATTGATTCTCTTTGTATTATTTGTATCCATTAGTTTGATAACTCCTTTTATTCTTTATATATATAATATCATATTTATAGTTTATTTTTAATATTGCATTTACTTATTATGTTATAATTATATTAATATTAATTACACAAATAAATTATAGCAAAAGGATGAGGATATGGAAAAAAAGAGTAATATAAATTTTGTAGTAATCCTTCTTATATCACTAATTGCAACTGGAGTTATTGGATATACATTGTTATTAGACCTTAATTTTATAGATGCTTTATATATGACTGTTATAACAATATCTACTGTGGGATATGCAGAAGTTGCAGAAATGGATACAGAAGCTAAATTATTTTCTATAATTTTAATATTTATAAGTCTAGGTACTGTAGGTTATTTATTTAGTGCTATAGTATCTTCATTCTTAGAAGGAGATATTAAAAAAGCTTGGAGGAGGAGAAAAATGGAATCAAATATAATCAAATTAACAAACCACTATATAATATGTGGTGCAGGTGAAACAGGACAAAATGCTATTAAACAGTTTAAAGCAAGCAATGTTGCATTTGTTGTAATAGATAAGGATGAAAATAAAATAAATGAACTAATAGAAGATAAGGTATTTGCAATACGAGGAGATGCTACTCAAGAACAAACTCTTGAAAAAGCTAGAATAATACACGCTAAGGGACTTATATCTTCACTTTCTTCTGATGCAGAAAATGTATATACTGTATTGACAGCTAGACAAATGAATGATGGATTATATATAGTTTCTCGTGCAATTAATAAGCATGCAGATGAAAAATTAAAAAAGGCAGGGGCAAATAATACCATATCTCCAAATGAGATAGGTGGAACTAGAATGGCTTCTTTGATGCTTAGACCAACAGTTATTTCATTTTTAGATATAATAACAAGAGCTGGTGAAGTTATACTAGACTTAGAAGATGTGGTTATATCTAAAAACTCCACACTCATAAACTCAACCCTAATAGAGGCTAAGATACCTGAAAAAACTGGCTTAATAGTGCTTGCCATTAAGACAAAAGATGATGAGAAGTTGGCTTTTAATCCTAATTCAACTTATATATTAAAGGAGGGAGATTCAATGATAGTTTTAGGAAGGGAAGAACAAGTGAATGATTTAAGAAAGATAGCAAATGATGTAGGAGAAAGGCATTTTAATATATAAAGCAATCTGGTAATATGTCAAGAGATAATTTCTAAGTAAAAGAAAAGAAACG
>NZ_JBQCYD010000061.1:0-11341 GCF_052088025.1 Senegalia sp. (in: firmicutes)
ACTATTTTATTTTTAATTTAAAATCTTTTTAACCAGGTGGCCACTGTAAGCTTCTTCCACCTAATAGATGAAAGTGAATATGATTTACGCTTTGTCCTCCATCACTTCCACAGTTATTGACTACCCTATATCCTGACTTTTTAATTCCTAATTTTGATGCAAGTTTTGGTATTCTATCAAAAATATAAGATATTAATTCTAAATCATCTTCTTCTATATCATTTAAAGAAGCTATGTGTTTTTTTGGTATTACTAATACATGAGTAGGTGCTTGGGCTTGTAAATCATTAAAGGCTATCACTTTTTCATCTTCATATACTATATCTGCTGGGATTTCACCTTTTGATATCTTACAAAAAATACAATCATTCATTTTTTTCACCTCCAATTATTTTTTAAATAATTTCACCTAAAACTTTATCATCTTCTATTTCTATAAGTTTTGTATCAATTATTTCATTTTCTAATTCTTTACTAGCCTTTATTGCTACTCTTATATAATTATCAGTATAGCCTTCCATATATCCTTCTTTTCTTGATGTGCTTTCTATCAATATATCTTTTTCTTTATTTAAAAACTTTTTCATGAAGTCTTTACTTTGTTCTTCTGCTAAGTCTATTAGTTTTTTACTTCTATCATTTTTTATAGTTCCATGAATTTGATCTTTTTTTTCTGCTGCTGGTGTTCCTTCTCTTTTTGAATACTTAAATACATGGACATTTGCAAATTTTATTTCCTTTACAAATTCATATGTCTCTTCAAATTCTTCCTTTGTTTCACCAGGAAAACCTACTATTATATCTGTTGTAATAGCAGCATCTGGCATGAAAGCTCTTATAATTTCTACTCTTTCTTTGTACTGTTTTGTATTATATTTTCTATTCATTCTAAAAAGCACAGTATCTGAGCCACTTTGAAGTGACAAGTGAAAATGCGGACATATTTTTGTGAGTCTACTTAATCTTTTCATAAACTCATCTGTGATTAGCATTGGTTCTATTGAACTTAATCTAATTCTTTTAAGTCCTTGTATTTTATGAACTTCTTCTATGACATCTATCAGTGAGATTTCACCTAAGTCTTTTCCATAGGAAGCTACATGAATACCAGTAAGTACTAGCTCTTTAAATCCTTTATTTACTAATGTTTTTGCTTCTTTTATAATGTTTTCAAAGTCTCTGCTCCTAATAGGTCCTCTAGCATAAGGGATTATACAATATGAACAAAATTGATTGCAACCTTCTTGAATCTTTATATATGCTCTAGTATTTTCTTGGATAGAATTTGCATCTAATTCTTCAAATTTTCTTATATCCATTACATTTTCTACTATATTAATTTTAGTATTTTCTTTTTTTGCTTTTTCACATAATTCTACTATCCTATTTTTTTCTTTTGTACCAATTATCAAATCTACTCCAGGAATATTTGAAACTTCTTCTGGTGAGATTTGAGCATAGCATCCTACCACGCAAATTATGGCCTGTGGATTTTCTTTTTTTGATTTTCTAATAAATTGTCTGGATTTTCTCTCACCAAGATTTGTAACTGAGCATGTGTTTATTACATATACATCAGATTTTTCATTATGATTGTTTATATTATAGCCATTATTTCTAAAGGATTCAGCTATTGCATCAGTTTCATATTGATTTACCTTACATCCAAGTGTATAAAATGATACAGATTCCATTTAAATCCCTCCTACATCTCCTAATTGATACATAATTATAGATATTAATGTAAGTCCTGCTGTCTCTGTTCTAAGTATCCTAGGTCCAAGTGAAACAATACTTGCTCCTATTTCTTGTAATTTTTTTATTTCTGATTCAGAAAAACCACCTTCTGGTCCTATAATTATGCTTATATCTTTTTCTTTTGTTTTCTTTAAAACTTCTTTTATATAAATTTTATTTTCATTTTCATAAGGAACTATTATAAAACTATTATTTTTTTGCATTTCTTTAACAGCACTTTCTAAACTCATTATTTGAGGAACTTCTGGTATGATTCCCCTTTTTGATTGTTTTGCTGCTTCAAATGCTATTTTTTCAAATCTTTCTAATTTCTTTTCTTCTTTTTTATTGTTATTTATTTTAACTATAGTTCTATCAGTTATTATAGGAACTATTCTTTTCACTCCTAATTCAGTAGCTTTTTGAATTATAAATTCCATTTTTGAGGATTTAGGATAGCCTTGATATAAGGTAATATTTATATTACTTTCACGCTTGATATCTGTTTTTTCTAATATTAGAGTTTCAATAAATTCATCTGTAATGTTTTTTATTTGAACTATATATTCATTGTCTAAGCCATCTGAAATTTCTATTTTTTCATTTTCTTTTAATCTTAAGACATTTTTCATATGTTTTAAATCATCTTTATTATCTATTATAATATTTTCATCCTTTATATTATCAATATTTACAAAAAATCTATTCATCTATTTTACCTATCTTAGAAACTAAACATGCCCATTCACCTAAGTTTATTTCATCTATCACCTTTAGTCCATTTTCTTCTAAAGATTTTCTTACATCATCTACTTTATCCAAAATTATTCCTGATGATATAAATACTCCATCATCTTCTAGAAATCTTTTAATATCTTCTGATAAGATTTTTATTATATCTGCTACTATATTTGCAACTATTACATTTGCTTTTCCATCTATTATATCTAATAGATTCCCATATTTAACTTGTACTGTATTTGATACTCCATTTTTCACTACATTTTGTTTTGCTACACTCACTGCATCTTGATCTAAATCAATTGCAATAGTATTTACAGCACCCAGTTTAGCACTTGCTATAGCAAGTACACCTGTACCTGTTCCTATATCAAATACTGTATCAAATTGATGGATATGTTTTTCAAGTTGTCTAACACACATCATTGTAGTTTCATGCGTTCCAGTACCAAATGCCATTCCTGGATCCATTTCTATTATTATTTCTTCTTCTTTTTTTTCATATTCTTCCCAGCTAGGTTTTATAACTATTTTTTCACCTATTTTTTTAGGTTTGTAATATTTTCTCCATGTAGCTGCCCAATCTTGATCTTCAATTTCGGATGTGGTTACTTCCCCAAGACCTTTATCAAGTTGATATGAAGGAATCATTTCTATGTTGTCTTTAATAAGTTCGATTATATCAATCAAATCTTCACTTTCTTCAAAATATCCTTTTATTATTGCTCCTTCAAATTCACTTTCTAGTAGACTAGGATCAATATAATCCCATTTTTCATTATCTGTTTCAAAATGACTTATATCTTTTGGATCCTCAATAACTAATCCACAAGCTCCTGCTTCGTATAAAATATTAGTTACTGTTTCTACAGCTTCGGTAGTAGTTTTCACTTGAACTTCGATCCATTTCATATATTCACATCCCTAAAATTATTTATACTTTAGATTATATCAAAAAATAGATAAATAATCATCTTTAGCAGATGATTATTTATCTTTAGTTTAACCAAATATGTCTTTTACTTTATCAAAGAAGCCTTTTTTCTGCTCATGAACCGTTTCGCCAGTTTCTTCTGCAAATTTTCTTAATATATCTTTTTGGTCATCATTTAAGTTTTTAGGTACTTCTATGACTACTTTTACGTATTGGTCCCCTCTACCATATCCTCTTACACTTGGTATACCTTTGTTTTTAAGTCTAAATACGGTACCTGTTTGGGTTCCTTCATTTATTTTATATTTTACCTTTCCATCAAGTGTAGGTACTTCTACCTCATCACCTAATGTTGCTTGAACAAATGTTATAGGAAATTCTAATATGACATCATTTCCATCCCTCATAAATATTTCATGAGGTAATACATTTATATAAATATATAAATCTCCTCTAGGCCCACCTTTTTCTCCTGGTTCCCCTTCTTCACGAAGTGGGATTACTGAACCTGTATCTACTCCTGCTGGAACATTGATTGTAATTCTTTTTGTTTTCTTTTCTGTGCCTGTTCCATTACATTTTGTACATGGATCAGATATTATTTCTCCTGTTCCATCACATGTTGGACATGTTTTAACATTTACAAATTGTCCAAAAGGAGTGTTTTGAGCTTGTTTTACTTGCCCCTCTCCATTACATGTGCTACATGTCTTTTTATCACTATCTGATTTTGCACCTGTACCATGACATTTAGAACATTCTTCTGTTCTTTTTATATCTATTTTCTTTTCTACTCCAAAAGCAGCTTCTTTAAATGATATATCTAGAGCAACTTTTATATCTGCGCCTTTTCTAGGACCATTTCTCCTTCTGCCACTAGAAAAACCACCACCGCCACCTCCAAATATATCTCCAAACACATCACCAAATATATCTCCAAAATCAAAGCCTTGGCCACTAAATCCTCCACCAAAACCACCTGCACCTTGTCCATTTACACCCTCATGCCCAAATTGATCGTATCTTTGTCTTTTTTCTGAATTACTTAAAACCTCATAAGCTTCACTAGCTTCTTTAAATTTGGTTTCAGATTCTTTATCATCAGGATTTAAATCTGGATGGTACTTTTTAGCAAGTTTTCTATATGCGCCTTTGATTTCTTTTTCATCAGCATTTTTACCTACACCTAATATTTCATAATAATCTCTTTTACTCAAGTTTCCACCACCTAATCACAAAATTTCTTTAAAATACTAAAGCTAAATCAAATGATTTAGCTCTAGTATAATTTAATTATTTTTCTTCTTCTTCTTCATCTACTACTTCATAATCAGCATCAACTACATTGTCATCTTCAGCTGATTGTGAACCAGTTTGACCTTGTTCACCTTGAGCTTGTTGCTGTTTTGCAGCTTCTTCATACATTTTTTGTGAAATAGCATGGAATTCAGTATTTAATTCTTCTGTTTTTGTCTTTATTTCTTCTGTGTTATCATTTTCTAATGCGGCTTTAAGTTCTTCTATTTTTGCTTCTACCTTTGATTTTTCATCAGCACTTATTTTATCTTCTAAATCTTTAAGTGTTTTTTCTGTTTGATAAACAGTAGATTCAGCAGTATTTTTAGTTTCTATTTCTTCTCTTTTCTTCTTATCTTCTTCTTCATGCATTTCTGCATCTTTAATCTTTTGATTTATTTCTTCATCAGATAAATTTGTTGATGCTGTTATAGTAATTTTTTGTTCTTTTCCTGTACCTAAATCTTTTGCTGATACATTTACTATACCATTAGCATCTATATCAAATGTTACTTCGATTTGAGGAACTCCTCTTGGTGCAGATGGTATTCCTGTAAGTTGGAATCTACCTAAGGTAACATTATGAGTAGCCATTTCTCTTTCACCTTGTAATACATGAATATCTACAGCTGTTTGATTGTCTGCTGCTGTTGAGAATGTTTGGCTTTTCTTAGCAGGTATTGTTGTATTTCTTTCTATAAGCTTTGTAAATACTCCACCTAATGTTTCAATACCAAGAGATAGTGGTGTAACATCTAATAATAATACATCTTTAACTTCTCCACTTAATACTCCACCTTGTATTGCTGCTCCAAGTGCTACAACTTCATCAGGATTAACTCCCTTATGTGCATCTTTTCCAGTTAATTTCTTAACTTCTTCTTGTACTGCTGGTATTCTTGTAGAACCACCAACTAATATAACCTTATCTAATTCACTAGCACTAATATTTGCATCTTTTAAAGCATTTCTAATAGGTCCTAATGTCTTTTCTACTAAATGAGAAGTCAATTCTTCAAATTTAGATCTTGATAAATCCATATTTAAATGCTTTGGTCCTTCTTGAGTTGCTGTAATAAATGGTAAGTTGATATTAGTCTTCATTGTAGAAGATAATTCTTTCTTAGCCTTTTCTGCTCCTTCTTTTAATCTTTGAAGAGCCATTTTGTCATTTCTTAAATCTATACCATTTTCTTTTTTAAATTCTTCTGCTAAATAATCAATTAGTACCTTATCAAAATCATCTCCACCTAAATGATTGTCTCCCTTAGTAGATATAACTTCAAATACTCCATCTCCAAGTTCAAGTATAGATACATCAAATGTACCTCCACCTAAGTCATATACCATTATTGTTTGATGTTCATCTTCTTTGTCTAGTCCATAAGCAAGTGATGCTGCTGTTGGCTCATTTATGATTCTTTTAACGCTAAGTCCTGCTATTTTTCCTGCATCTTTTGTTGCTTGTCTTTGACTATCTGTAAAATATGCTGGTACAGTTATAACTGCTTCAGTTACAGTTTCACCTAAATAACTTTCAGCATCAGTCTTTAATTTTTGAAGAATCATTGAAGATATATCTTGTGGTGTAAGTTTCTTATCATCAATATTTTCTGTATGATTTGAACCCATATGTGTTTTTATAGACATAATAGTTCTTTCTGGGTTAGTAACTGCTTGTCTTTTTGCTGTTTCACCTACTAATCTTTCGCCTTCTTTTGTAAATGCCACTACTGATGGAGTTGTTCTATTACCTTCAGAGTTTGGTATAACAACAGATTCCCCACCTTCCATTACTGCAACACATGAGTTTGTTGTTCCTAAGTCAATTCCTATAATCTTACTCAAATTAATTACCTCCTAAATTTTTCTTAAAATATTTTTATTTTGCTACTTTAACCATGCTAGGTCTTATTACTTTATTTTTTAGTTTATAACCTTTTTGAAATACATCTATAATTATCTCTTCATCTACATCATCACTTTCTTCTTGCATTACTGCATGATGTAAATTAGGATCAAACTTTTCATCTTTAGAGTCAATTTCTTCCAAACCATTTTTTTGTAATATTTCTAGAAGTTGCTTATATACCATTACAACACCTTCATAAAAACCTTCTTTTTCTTCATCTTCACTTGCAGATGCGAATGCTCTTTCAAAGTTATCTATTACATCTAATAATTCTAATACTAATTTTTCATTAGCAAATTGATAAATAGATTCTTTGTCTTTTTCAACTCTTCTTTTATAATTTGTAAAATCAGCTTGAAGTCTCAAAAAACTATCATTTAATTTGTTGAACTCATCTGATTTATTATCTACTTCTTCTGTTTGTTCAATTTCTTCAGTTTCATCTTCTTCTTCCATTTCACCTTCTGCTAAATCTTCTTCTTCTAGCTTTAATTCTTCTTCTAAATCTTTTTCTTCTTTATTCAACTACTTCACCTCTTTTTAGTAATAACTACTCAAAATATCTTTTTAATATATTAGATAAATCTAAAGATAATCTTTGAACTACTGGAATAACTTTTGAATACTCCATTCTAGTAGGACCTATCACTCCAATTTTTCCAATTATTTTGCCATTTACCTTATAGGTTGCAGTGATCAAACTACAATTTTTTATTTCATCATAGGTATTTTCTTCACCTATTGAAATCCCTAAATTATGGTTGTTTGCTAACTCATTATTAACAAGCATATCTATAACATTATCCTTGTTTTGTATAAATGATATAAAAGATTTGGCCTTATCTATATCATTATATTCTGGAAAATTAAATATCTTTGTAATACCATTAGAATAGGATTCTATAGTGTCAATACTATTAAATGAATTATTAATAGTTGTAATTAATGAATCTAATACATCTTTATATTCATATATATTATGACTCATGTCATTTTCTAGTATTGTTCCTATGCTTCCAATCATTTCATCTTTTAAATTTTCTGTAAGGATATTAGATATTATATTTAAATCTTTATTAGATATTGATTTTTCAAGTCGCAATATTGTATTTTTTACAATACCTGAATGTGTAACTATTACAAGCAATACTCTTTTTTCATCTACTGGTACTAATTGTATGTGCTTTATTTTACTAAGTTTAAATTGTGGAGCAATAGCTAGTGATGTATAATTGGTTAATTTTGATAGTATTGATGCACTATTTTCTATTAACTCTTCAATCCTACCTATTTTTTCTAACATGTTTTTATCTAATTTGTTTAATTTTTCTTTAGTTAAATTTTGATTTTCTGTAAGCTTATCAACATATAATCTATAAGCTTTATTGGATGGTATTCTTCCAGCTGAGGTATGTGGTTGTAATAAAAACCCTAACTCTTCTAAATCACTCATTTCATTTCTAATTGTTGCTGGACTAACACCCAAATCATATTTTTTTGATATGGTTCTAGATCCAATTGGTTCAGCATTTATTATATAATTATGGATGATAGCCTGTAATATCTTTAATTTCCTTCCATCTATCTTCATTGTATCACCCTTTTCAAATAGTTATTAGCACTCTACATGTTCGAGTGCTAATCTCTATATAAAAAAATATCATTTTATTTGCCTTTTGTCAAGTCATTTTATTAAATTATATAAATTCAGAAAAAACTATATTTGATAAATCAAATCCTTTTTTAGTAAGATATATTCTATCATTTTCATTTTTAATTAAATTATTTTTTTCATTTCTAACTAAAGCTTCCTTATGTCTTTCTTCTAGGTCTATATTATATTTTTCTTTAAAATCTTTTTTTGATATTCCTTTATTTAATCTTAAGCCCAAAATTATATATTCACTCATTTCTGTCTCTTTATCAATGTCCTCACTATAATATATAGCAAATTTATCATTTGATATAGATTCTTTATACTCTATATAATTTTTAGTATTTCCAAATCTTTTAGAAAACATATTAGAATGAGCAGATATTCCAAGGCCTAAATATGGTTTTAGCTGCCAGTAATATAAATTATGCTTGCATTCATAATCTTCCTTTGAAAAATTGGATATCTCATATTGCAGACGATCATTGCTTTCTAAAAGCTCTATTCCCCTGTGATACATTTCTCTTTCTTTATCTTCATCTGAAATATCTAATTTCCCCTCACTATATCTTTTATGAAACAAAGTCCCCTCTTCTATTCCCAAACTATAAAAGGATATGTGGGGAACATTTAATTTTATCATTTTATTTAAGGTCTCTAATACATTTTCTACACTTTGATTAGGTAAATTAAACATTATATCTGTATTTATGTTTGAAATTCCTGATTTCTTTATCATTTGATAGGTATTTAAAAAATCATTAAAATCATGAATTCTACCTATATCTTTTAATATATCATCATCTATAGATTGTACTCCTATACTAATTCTATTTATGCCCATTTTTTTATATGCTAATAATTTATTTTCATTTAATGTTTTAGGATTTGATTCAATTGTAACTTCTTCTAAATCAAGATTAAATTTTTCATGTAATTTATCCATAATTAATTTTATATATTTTTCATCTATTAATGAAGGCGTACCACCTCCAAAAAACAAGGTCTTAAATTTATATTTCTTTACTTTTTCACCATACATATCTATCTCTTTTAATAATAAGGATATATATTCATCTATTTTTTTATCATCATAGGAAAAAGATGTGAAATCACAATAGTCACATTTTTTCACACAAAATGGTATATGAATATATAATGCAGCATCTTTCAAAAAATCACCTCACAAATATAAGAAAAAGCGAACTTAAAAATATGTTCGCTTTTTACTTATCATCAAATTTAAGTACTGCAAGGAAAGCATCTTGAGGAACTTCTACATTTCCTACTTGTCTCATTCTTTTCTTTCCTTCTTTTTGCTTTTCTAATAATTTTTTCTTTCTACTTATATCTCCACCATAGCATTTAGATAAAACATCTTTTCTAAGTGCCCTTATGGTTTCTCTTGCTATTACCTTAGTTCCAATGCTTGCTTGTATAGGCACTGCAAACATATGTCTTGGAATAACATCTTTTAATTTTTCAACTATCATTCTTCCTCTATCATATGCCTTATCTTTATGAGCAATAATTGAGAATGCATCTACTAATTCCTTGTTTATTAAAACATCTAATTTAACTAATTGTGATTGTTCATATCCTTTTAATTCATAATCAAATGATGCATAACCTTTTGTTTTAGATTTCAAAGCATCAAAAAAATCATATATTACTTCATTAAGAGGTATGTCATAGTGAAGTACTACTCTAGTTTCTTCTAAATACTCCATAGTTTTAAAGGTTGCACGTCTATTTTGGCATAAATCCATTATAGGACCTACAAAATCAGTTGGACTCATTATAGAAGCCTCAACTATTGGTTCTTCCATATATTCTATTTCTTGAGTTTCTGGCATATTAGTTGGATTTTGTATTTCAATTAATTGACCATCTGTTTTTTTGATTTTATAAATAACACTAGGTGCAGTAGTTACTATGTTTAAATCAAATTCTCTCTCTAATCTCTCTTGAACTATCTCTAAATGAAGCAAACCTAAGAAACCACATCTAAAACCAAAACCAAGTGCTACAGATGTTTCTGCTTCAAAATCAAGGGCTGCATCATTTACTTGTAATTTTTCTAGTGCTTCACGTACATTATTGTAATCTTCACCCTCTGCTGGATAAATACCACAATAAACCATTGGTGTCACCTTTTTATATCCTGGTAGAGCTTCCTTAGCTCCATTTTTAGCATTAGTTATAGTGTCTCCTACTCTTGCATCAACTACATTTTTTATACTTGCAGCAACATATCCTACATCTCCTGCATTAAGTGCATCTATTTCAAGCATTCCTGGTGAAAATATTCCTACTTCTGTAACTTCAAAATATTTATCTGTTGCCATCATTTTTATTTGCATGCCTTTTTTTATAACTCCATCCATTACCCTTACATCAGCAATTACACCTTTATATGCATCATAATATGAATCAAATATAAGTGCTTTTAATGGATTATCATTGTCACCCTTTGGTGGTGGAACATTTTTTACTATATCTTCTAAAACATCTTCTATGTTTAATCCTTCTTTTGCTGAAATTAATGGTGCATTTTCGCAATCAAGCCCTACTATATCTTCAACTTCTTTTTTAACTTCATCTGGTCTTGCACTTGGCAAATCTATTTTGTTTATTACAGGTAATATCTCAAGTTCTTGATCTAGTGCCAAATATACATTAGCAAGGGTTTGTGCTTCAACTCCTTGAGCTGCATCAACTACAAGTATGGCTCCCTCACATGCTGCAAGACTTCTTGATACCTCATAATTAAAGTCTACATGTCCTGGAGTGTCTATTAGATTTAATATATATTCTTTTCCGTCTTTTGCTTTATATACAAGACGTGTAGTTTGGAGCTTTATTGTTATACCTCTTTCTCTTTCTAAATCCATATTATCTAAAAGTTGTTCTTGCATTTCTCTTTGAGTTACAAGTCCTGTGCTTTGTATCAATCTATCTGCAAGTGTTGACTTTCCATGATCTATATGAGCGATTATAGAAAAATTTCTAACTCTAGTTCTTCTTTCTCTTATATCCATATTTTCCTCCTTGTTTAGGAAATATT
>NZ_JBQCYD010000062.1:0-11091 GCF_052088025.1 Senegalia sp. (in: firmicutes)
AGCTTTATTTTTTCTTAGGCTGTTTTTATCTTTTTACTGCTAGTTATTTTTCCTTCTACCTTGCTAAGATTCTTAATCTTTAAAGTTGGATCGGATATATTGCATTCATCCATTATACTTTCAAGTGTACTTATCTCTTTTCTCTTTATAACAACTTCTAATTTATATCTTTTATTACCATTGTTTCCACTAGCTAAGAAATTATTTACAGTGTATCCTTCATCCCTAAGTTTTTGTGCTAATTCGATCATCTTATTTTTATTATTTAAGAATAAATCTACTTCTAAAATACCTAAGGCAAGTTTTCCTTCGATTTTACCACCTATAAATACTCCAAGAGTTCTTCCTAAAGCATATGCAATTGCATAACTTATTCCTTCTGAACTAGTTACTTTACCTAATACTGTAGCAAAAATAATAGCATCTACAAATACTAATAAATATACTGGATTCATTATATTTTTTGCAAGTAATATAGTTTTTAATGTAGCTAATATATTTGTAAAGGCTGTTACTAAAAACAAACCTATAAGAGTTAATATTATACTTTGTGTCATTTAAAACACCTCCTTTATTTTTTTAAAAAAATCCTAAAGTTATTGGAGTTAAGTTAAAAACTCTCCAAAGTCCTTAGGATTTCTGATCTTACTATTTATTTTAAAATTAATATTGAAATTTAACAATAGAACAATGTGCTAACAAGCAATTCTTAAAATAATCTAACTTATAATCCGTCTAATAAGCCAACCTTTTAAGTATATAATAGTTTTATATAAATGTCAAATAATATTTTTTATTTAATCTTTGCAAATTCTATATGCAGACTTTTTTCTAAAGTTAAATTCATATGCTTAAAATATTCATCTAATGCTTTTAAAACTATATATATATGTTCATCCTTTGCATTTTCGCCCATATGTCCTATTCTAAATAATTTTCCATTAAATTCTGCAATACTACCACCTATAAGAATGTTTTTTTCATCTTTAAGATAATTAAACATATGATCAAAATCTATACCTTCTGGCATCTTAATAGCAGTTAATGTATTTGAATAATCTTTATTGGCATATATATTAAAGCCAGAATTTATAAATACATCTCTTACCTTTTTAGCTAATTCTTTATGCCTTTGTACATAATCTGCTCTATCAATTATCCTATCTAATGCTACATTAATAGAGTTTATCAAGGCATCTGAATGAGTATATGGGAATTTTTAATTTTCCATAACTAAAAGCCAATTTTTTAAATTTGCATAAAAAGACTTTACACTACTCTTTCTATTTTCTAGCACTTCTACTGCCCTATTGCTTAAAAAAACAAGAGTTCCTCCAGCTGTTACAGATAGACATTTTTGAGTTCCTGCAATAAGCATATCTATAGCCCACTCATCCATGGAAATAAATTCTCCACCATATGAAGATACTGCATCAACTATTGAAATTATGCCTTTTTTATTTAATAATGGACAAATGTCTTCAATAGGATTAGTTATTCCTGTTGGAGTTTCACAATGAACTAAAGTAGCTAGTTTAAAAGGACCATTTTCATCTATAAATTTCTCTAATTCATCTACATCTATACCTCTTTTATAATCACTTCTAAAATATATGGTCTCTGCCCCATACATATCAGTAAACTCACCAAAACCTCTTCCAAAAATACCATTATCAATGCAAAGCACCCTATCTCCTTCTTCTATAAATGAAGCACATGCACTTTCTAAGCCTAATATTGCTTCTCCTAACATTATTATTGCTTTTGAATCTTTAGAATTCACTAGTTTTTTTGCTTTTTTACAAGTATCATTATAAAGTTTAAAAAAATCCTTATCTAAATCCGTATTGGTATTCTTTATTGAAAGAGCACCTCTTACCTCTTCACTAGACTGTGTTGGTCCTGGTGTCATAACTAATCTTTCCATACAATTACCCCCTTTAATTAATACTATTTATCTAAATTATATAAATTTACTAAGATAATTACAATACAACTTTCTTTATTAACTATAATTGTACTGGTACACTTTTGTTTTTTATACTAACTTCTAGTAGCCCATTTTTATTTTTATTAAATTTTAAAATAGCATTTTCTTTTTCTTTAGTATTTGGATTTCTTATTTCAATATCATTTAATTGTCCTTTTTCCAGTAATTCTTTGATTAATTCCTTATCAACTTTTACTTGATAATTTTTCAAACTGTTTTTCCATACTGTAAATTTACAATGATTTCTCCAGTTACTACAATAAAAAGCCTTGCTATTTTCTAATACTTGTCCACCTTCACATAGTATGCATTTTCCAAGACTGTTTTTTCTTAATCTTTCTTTTTTTGATTTTATATATTCTTTATTTGTAGATGGATTATCATGAAAAGAACGCAATAAATTTGAATGATTACTTAATTTAATTACTTTTTGAGTGTTTCTTTTTATATATGATTCTAGCTTTTTCATGTACTCTTGTGATTCTATTTCTCCGCTTTCAATCATTTCAAGTCCCTTTTCCCAACTAGCTGTTAATTCAGGTCTTAAAAGAGAAGGAATTGATTCATTTACTACATCATAAATTGATTCACCTAAATTAGTAGGAGTTAATATTTGTGTTTTATTATTTAAATTAATGTAGTTTATTTTTTGTAATTTATTTAATATTCCAGATCTTGTAGCACTTGTTCCAATTCCACTACCCTTTATTTTTTCTCTTAATTCATCATCTTCAATTAATTTTCCTGCACTTTCCATTGCAAGAATTATAGAGCCTGAATTATATCTTTTAGGTGGAGAAGTTTCAGATTCATTTATTTTAAGTTTTTTAATTTTTACTTCCTGTCCCTTTTTTAACCTTTTTAATGATTCTTCCTTATCATTATTTGAGCCTGATTCTTTTTTTTCATCTTCTAATATTTCTAAATATCCTCTTTGTACTTGAATCTTTGAGCTAGTAAAAAAACTTTCTGTCTTGATTTTACTTTCAATTGAGAGTTTACTATATATAGCAGGAGGATAGAATATACTTAAAAATCTTTTTACTATTAATAAAAAAGTATATTTCTCATTAGATGATAATCTATTAAGATTTGTCAAGCCCTCACCTGTTGGAATTATGGCATAATGATCTGTAATCTTCTTATCATTTACATATTTAGTCTTTTCTAAATTTTTATATAAATTTTCCTTTAATATCCTTTCAATAAAATAATTAATCTTTTGATTTTTAATCTTACTAAGTTTCTTCAAATTGGAATCTATTTCTTTAGATACTGATTTTGACAAGACCCTTGCATCTGTTCTTGGATAGGTTATCATCTTCTTTTCATATAATGTTTGTGCAAGCTTAAGTGTTTGATCTGGGTTAATTTTCAATTTCTTAGAAAGTTCATTTTGCAACTCAGCTAAATTATAAAGTAGCGGTGGGTTTTTGTTTTCCTTCTTCTTTTTAATTGATTCTATAGTGGCTATTAAATACTCATTATTTTCTTTTAAATAATCAAGAAATTTTTGAGCTTCTTTCTTTTCTTTAAATCCAATATCTTTATATAATAAATTAGACATATCATACTTTGAACCTTTAATAGCTTTCCATTCTCCATCATAAACTATTGATTCATCAAATTGAAAAGTAGATGAAATTTTATAATATGGTGTCTTTACAAATTCCTTGATTTCTCTTTCTCTTTTTACTATTAATCCTAAGACACATGTCATCACTCTTCCAACTGCTATAACTACATGATTTTTACCCAAATGGCTACTAAGTGATCTGCCATAGACAAGTGTTAAAAGTCTTGAGAAATTTATTCCCATCAGATAATCCTCTTTTGCCCTTAGATATGCTGCATGTGATAAATTGTCATATTCATCTAATGATTTAGCATTTTTAACACCTTTTTTTATTTCTTCTTCAGTTTGTGAATCAATCCAAACTCTCTTTCTAATTTTATTTTCTACTTTAATAAGATCTTCAACTAAACGATAGATATATTCCCCTTCTCGACCTGAATCTGTGCATACATATATTGTTGATATATCATTTCTTTCAATAAGTGACTCTAATATGTTAAATTGCTTTTTTACATTTTCAATAACTTCATATTTATATTTATCTGGTAAAAAGGGAAGATCATTCATTTTCCATTTTTTATATTTTTCATCATATTTATCAGGATAACTCATTGTTACTAAATGGCCTATACACCAGGAAACAACAGCATCATTTGATTCAATATATCCATCTCTTTTACCTCCCTTTATATTTAACACTTTTGCAAATTCTCTTGCAACGCTAGGTTTTTCAGCTATATATAATGCTTTACTCATAAGAACACTTCGCTTTCTAGATATTTGTTTTTGTCTTATACAATTATATAGTTAATACAGTTGCCCTTCAAGAAAATATCTGATTTATATAATCACTATTTGTTTTTATAGACATATATTGTATAAAAGAAAAATTAATTGAAAGGATGATTTCATGATAGTTTCATTTGTACGTGGAGATGTAAATGGAGATAATGTATCAGATAATATATATCTTACAGGAGAGAGAAATCCAAATAGTCCTTTTGTAGAAAACATTACTTTAGTGATTCAAGATGGAAGAACAGGTAGGATGTATTATTCACCTTTTGAATTTGAGTCTGGATATGATCCTACAATCTCACTTTATGATTTTACTGGAGATGGTATCCAAGATATATTAATAGGTATTAATTCTGGTGGAAGTGGAGCAATTATATATTACTATATTTTCTCTGCATTAAATAATATCCCAAAATTAATATTTGATTATAATAATTTTAATGACACCTATAAATACAAGGTTATTTACAAAGATTTTTATAAGGTTGAAATAGTAAATATTAAGGATAATATTAAATATATAATCGATATAGCATATAAGGGTAGGGAATATCTAAATGAAATATATGATAAAAATGGAAAGTTAAAAGAACCTATTGAAGGGTTTGTAGATCCATTAAGTGGGCTCTACCCTATAGATTTTGATTCAGATGGAGTATATGAATTGCTAGCTTATCAAAAAATATCAGGTAGATATCATGCTGATGGTCTAGGTTTTATTTTATCAAGCTTAGAATTTAATGGTAAAAAATTTAATATGTTTGATCAATATGTAGCTATTAATGGCACAAAAAAATAATTTATAAAAATATGGTACTTAGCAAAATGCTAAATACCATATTTTTATATCTAAAACTTCCATATTGAAACTCCCATTTTAGATACTTTTAAATCTAATGGCATCATATCAGCTGCCTCCCATAATTTATATAGCTCATATCTTTGCTCTTCCAATCTTATAAAAGCTATACCACAATCTCCACCTCCTGCACCTGATGACTTTCCACTACCAAATTTTTCAGCTATGTTACATAAATTTCTTAATTTATTTGTTTCAATAGACATTTTAGCATTATAATCTAAATTTTGAAGTGCATTACGATTTTGTCTAATACTCTCAATTATTTTTTCATAATTATTTGTATTAAAACTATTAATTAATCTCTTTACACAAATAGAACTTTCATTTAAAAATTCATCATAAGCTTTGGGATTTTTATTGCGAAATTCTTGAAATTTATTAACCATAGGTCCTGTTTTTGCTGGATTTTTAGTCCAAGCTATAGCTAATTTAAGTGATGTTGGGGGCATGAGTTTTTTTATAATTAAATTAGGCCATGGTTTATATATAATTTTTTTTAATTTTCCACCTATATTTAATTCATTTAAAAGAAAGTCTGTATCAAATGCAGAATACTCTATCCATCCACCGTAAGTTGCAGCTGCAATATCAGCTCCAGAACCATTTTTTTGAACTTTTAAATGAGCTATAACTGAAAGTTTAAAAATTTCATCTAATGAAGGTAGCTTCTTGTCATTATTATGTAATAATAAAATAGCTGAAACAACAGAAACTATAATAGCTCCACTTGAACCTAATCCATATTTTTTATTTGTTAAAGGATCTTCAAGTTCACTTTCAACTTGTAATTTAAATGATTTAATCCCCACTAAATTTTCCCGTAAAAACTTAATAGAAGTAGAAATTGCATTTTTAATGAATTCTAATCTTTTATCCCATACATTAAACTCTATATCTTCATCTTTTATTTGCCATGTAATATTTTCTAAATTCATCTTTGGAATAGAAATTATATTTTTTTGATTTAATTCTATATTAATTGTTATATAACGATTTACAGCTATTACCACTGATTTTTGATTTGGTGCAAGTACTGCATATTCTCCAGCAATCATAAGCTTTCCTGGTGCCTTCACTGTTAAACTTGACTGAGTCATTTATTATCTCCTTCCCTATAAATCTGATAATATTTTCATAATCCATGGTGCAGAATAAAGTGTCATAAATAAAACACCATAATTTACTCCTAACCTATAAAAAAGTCCTGATACAATTCCTATTAAAATTACACCAATAGTATTAATTAAACCTCCATCTATAAATGCAAGTAATAATACTAGACTAAAAAATAATCCAAGTAAAGCTTCATGAGGTATCCTTTTAAATACAAATGCACAAATTTCTTCAGAATACTTCACTGCAATATAAAAAGTAAAAGTTGAAGCAATTACAGCTCCAATTAAAGTTGCAAGGATAAAATCTGATGTTGTTAATAAATGGTGCATATTATTTTCTAGGGTAAAAACTGGTGGTGCATTAAACAGTGGATTACCAGGACCAATAGCTACAGGAGATAATGGAATTCCTAAAGCTATAAGTGGTATAAGTGCCCCTGAAATATATGTTGATTGAGCTAATGCTTCCATTGTACATACTGCAAGAGATGCTTTTTCAACAGGGTCCTTTATGCGACTTGAAAATAACTCTCCAAAAAATGTAGTAAGACCAACAGGGCTTAGTATAAAAGTAACTGAACCAATAAGTGAAGAAATCACACTATATTTGATTTCTTTTTTAGTTAAAATTTTAAATGGATTAGGAAATTTTTTATTTCCCTTAGTCCTTTTCATATAAATTGTATTTTTATCATGTCTTTTAAAGCTATCTCGCCTTTCTTTATTTAATAATTCAAATAAAGTGAGTATTACAGGGCCAATAGTAATACCTAAGAAAAAGGAAATAAATACGTTGGCATCTTCAGTTACAGCACCAGTTCCCCAATACATATATCTAAGACCTTGGATAAGTAAGGCAAAAGGTAATATTGAAAAAAGTGCGATGAGTTTCTTCTTACTCATAAGAGCTAATAATATAGCTCCAATAAAAAATACTGGATCACCATATTTTTCAATTACTCTTGCAAAAGGAATTAATGCTTGAGCTAAAAATAAACTTACTGGTATAGAAATAATATTACCTATAATAGCGCCTGAAGCTATTTTTCTAATACTAGTATCTGTTAATCCATGTTTTTTAAGTACCATAGCATGTTCTACCATTGGAGTAGACATTACACCAGCAGGAATACCTGCTATTGAAACAGGAACAGAATCTATTAATTTACAAGCTATAATTGCTGAAATAAAAAAAGATAATATAATAGCAGGCTCTAAACCTGATAAAACTAATACTAAAGTTATTGGTGCAATAGTTGCAGTTTCATCTGCGCCAGGAGCTGCTCCAATAATAGTATATATAAAAGCTGCAACTGTAGCTGCAATAATCATTTGTAAAATTAAAATAAAATCCATATTAATTCTCCTCTTTTGTTTCTATGAATATTCTTTTAGGTTTAATAAAAACAGCACAAATTACAAACCCAATAATAGCTCCAGTTAAACCAAAAAACAATGGTTTTGGAGGTTCATTAGGTGCTAATATGTATGCTATAAAGGTAGTCATAGTACATATTATAAGAGATATAATCAAGTCCTTGATATTTACAATATCCTCCCATACTTCAATATTGTTTTTTAAGTTATCTTCTTTCATCTAATTAACTCCTCTCATCATAAATAGCTTATCCCATTGCCCGGATGGCAAATAATTATATCTTCTACCAATGGCAAACTTAATAAAGATTCATATACCTTTTTTTCATCAGATGGCTTACAAAGTACCTTTACATTTGGGCCGGCATCTATTGTAAAATAAGCATCAATTCCACATAATCTTAAATCATGAATATGATGAATTACATCCATAGTTCCCGCTTTAAAGTATAATATTGGTTCAGCAGCACCAAGCATTGTAGCATGCATCTTTAAAGCATTTCTTTCTACTACTTCTCCAAGTTTTTCAAAATCTTTATATTTTATTGCTTCTCTTGTCATTTTCAAGTCCTTTTCTATAGTATCAAGCCACGCAGAATAAAAAGGAGAAGATTCTACAGTTCTTTTCATACCTTCTCTGCTTGATACTTTCTTTTTATTATCAGCTACTATAACTGAAAGGATACTAATATCCCAATCTGATTCAGGTAGAAGCCTTCTTGCAAAAGAATCTTTACCATCAAGTCTTTGTCCTTTTTGCCATTCAACATATCCACCATAAATAGAACGAGATGCAGAGCCTGAGCCACATCTTGCAAGTGCTGATAACTCAATTTTATTTAATTTCAAACCAAGTGCCTTTACTGAGGCCGCAGCAAGTGCCGCAAAACCAGATGCAGAAGATGCAAATCCAGCTGCAGTAGGTACCTTATTTTCTGATTCCACTATTGCATATAAGTTTGTTCTAGCAAGCTTTCTTACTTTATCTAGAAAATTAGAAATTTTTATTTGTTCTTTTTTATCAGATTCTTTTCCATTTAAATAAAATTTATCATTTATCATATTTTCTTTGAATTCAACCGTTGTAATTGTGTAGAACTTATCAAGCGTAATAGATATACTGCTATTTGTAGGTAAAAATAACTTTTCATCACGTTTACCCCAATATTTTATAAGTGCAATATTAGTATTTGCTTTTGCTTTTGCTTTCATTTATTATACCTCCATAACAACATCTTCATTAGTTGAAAAATACCAGCTCTTTTCTGCATCTGATTTTACTAATTTATTTGAAATTTCTTTAGCTTGCCCTCTGTCACGTGCAAGTGCTATCATACAACCTCCTAATCCTCCACCTATAAGTTTTGCTCCTAAAGCATTAGAATCCAATGCTAGCTTTACTAAATTATTCAACCTTTCATCACTAACACCAATATTTATAAGCTCATTATGATTATTAGTAAGTAATTTTCCAAGTAAATTAATATTTCCATTTAAAACAGCTTTTTTTATTTCGTTTGTAATTTCTTCTATTGTATCTAATGATTTTTGCACTTTTTTAGGCTTTAAATTATATCTTTTTCTTACATTTTCTACCGCCACTCGTGTATCAGAAGTACTACCAGTATCGGCTACAACTATATATAAAGGACATTTGCTTTTTATAGATAATATCCCTCTTTCTTTTTCAAACCATATTGGATTCTCACTAATTGTAGCCATAATATCTAATCCACTTGAATTCCCATGAGCATAGTTTTCTGCAATTTGAACAAGATAAAATAATTCATTTTGAGTGATTTGTCGTTCAAAAAATGAAAATAAACTTCTGACAATTGAAATGCTGATTGCAGCACTAGAGCCAAGACCTCGTCCTATTGGAATAGATGAAATGATTTTAATTTTTAAATTTTTCTCAGGTTTATTTAAATATTTTAATGTTTCTTTTATACAATTAGAAATCCCTTTTAATTTAATAGGCATATTATAAAGAAATCCAGTATAGATAGCAGATTCAAATATAATAGGACCAATTGATTTTTCTACAATAGAAGCTACCTTTAATGGAAAAGGGATTGCAATTGCAGGTTTTCCATACACAACAGCATGTTCACCAGCTAATATGATTTTACTATGAGCATCAGATATTGCTATTTTAGATGAATTATTCATTTTTACCATCCAAAAGTTCTTTAAGTTCTCCCTTTATCCTATAAGGTACAGTTCTTAATTCATTTATATTCTTTTTCCCTAAAAGAAGCATAATTACTTTAGATTTATATATTATATTTTCTATATATTTATAAGCAGATTCATATCCTTTTTCTTCTAATTCTCTTAATATTGGTCCACTAACTCCTATCATATTTGCTCCTATAGATAATGCCTTTATAACATCGTTGGCAGTTCTCATACCACCACTACATACTATATTTAAATCTTTCTTTAAATCTTTAGTTTCTAAAAGACTAAGTGCTGTTGGTATTCCCCATTCAAATAACTCATCAAATTCAAAATTCGAATTTCTTGCATTCTCAATTTTAATGAAATTAGTTCCTCCATGTCCTCCTAAATCGATATACCTAACACCTATATCATATAGACTATTTACTACATTTTTAGAAATACCAAATCCAACTTCTTTTATGATAACTGGTTTATCTAACACTTTTACTATATTTTCTATATTTCTTAATACACCTTTAAAATTTCTATCACCTTCTGGCATACAAATTTCTTGAGCAGGGTTTAGATGTATTTGAAGTGCATCTGAATTAATCATATCAATAGCCTTTTTTGCTTCATCTACATTTGCAAAAGAATTTACATTTGAAATAACAACTCCATCATTTAATATTTCCCTTACAATTTTAAAAGACTTTTCATATTCTTTATCCTTTATAGCAATAGTTTGAGAACCTACTGCCATAGGAATATTCAAGTTTTTTGCTATCTTTGCAAGATTACTATTTATCTCTACTGCTCTATCAAATCCTCCTGTCATTGCATTTATCATTATAGGAAAATTTATATTTTTATCTAAAAAATTAATTTTAGTATCTATATCATTAAAATCTATTTCAGGCAAAGAATTATGTTCTAGATATATATCATTAAAATGAGTATTACTTTCAAATTTATTTTTAAGTACGTGTTCTACATGATCTTTTTTTCTACTACTCCTTATTTTGCTTTTTTCATTTTGATCCTTCAAATCTATCTTCCTTCCACAATAAGATATTACATATCATGCCCTTTTTTAATATTTTAATTATAATATCATAATGATATAAATTTGTAAATGATAAATGTTATCAATATAACTTTGTAACAATCAAACTTACTCATCATATTATAATATATTAGTATCTAT
>NZ_JBQCYD010000063.1:0-10120 GCF_052088025.1 Senegalia sp. (in: firmicutes)
ATATTAAATAAAGAAAACTTTTCTCAATTTTTATTATACCCTATTTTTTACTATTTACCAAGCCTTAATTCCAAGTTTTTTGCTGGGGATTTTTTAGGAGGAGAAAAAAACTGATTTATTATACCCCCATATGGTATAGTAATAATATATAAGGAAGGTGAAATTATGTTTGAAGATGTTACATTTACTATGGCTTTTGGTGCAGGTTTGCTTTCGTTTTTCTCTCCCTGCATTCTACCACTTATACCAGCATATATAATGTATATGACAGGAACTAGTATTGAAGAAGAGCTATCTAGAAAAAAATGGCTAGCCTTATCTCGCACGCTTGGTTTTGTGCTTGGATTTACTATTATATTCATGATAATGGGAGTTTCTGCTTCTTATATAGGAAGAATATTCATACAAAATAAAGGAATATTCACAAAAATAAGTGGAGTTTTAATAATGTTTTTTGGACTTAATTTAATGGGTATAATTGATTTGAACTTTATAACTAGTAAAAGAAGGGCCAAGGCCCCAAAAAAGGTTACGAGTTTTCTAGGAGCTACTTTAATGGGAATGGCATTTGCTGCAGGCTGGACTCCTTGCTATGGACCTATACTTGCATCAATTTTAGTCAAAGCAGGATTATCAAATGATCTAGTAAGTTCAATATATTTACTTTTAATATATTCTATAGGAATGGCAGTGCCATTTATATTAACAGCTCTATTTATCAACTACTTCACTAGATTCTTAGATAGGGTACAAAAATGGACTGGATATATTTATAAAATTGCAGGAGCTGTAATGGTCTTATTTGGACTTTTAATATTTTTTGATAAGATTAGTAGCATAGCAAATTTTATTAATTAAAAAAGTAACAATTAAAGGAGATGAGAATATTATGAATAAGAAAAGTATTATAGCCATATCTATACTTGCACTCATGCTAATTGTAGGAATATACTATACGGTTAATGATAATGACAATAATGATAAGGAAAAAACTTCTAAAGAAGAAGAAGCACTTATAGATGAAAACACTGAAAAAAGTGAAAGTGTATCAGAAGATGAAGATATTGAAGAGGAAGATATAGAAGAAGTATTACTTGAAAAAGGAAAACCAGCACCAGACTTTACTTTGAAAACTTTAAATGGAGAAGATGCATCCCTATCTGATTATAAGGGTAAAATAGTTCTAATAAACTTTTGGGCTACATGGTGTAAATACTGTGATGAAGAAATGCCTGATTTAGAAAAACTATACAATGAAAATAAGGATGATTTAGTAGTACTTGCAGTAGATGTAGGTGAAGAAGAAGAAAAGGTGCGTGACTATATAGAAAAGGGCGGATATACCTTTCCGGTTCTATTAGATAAGGATAGTAGCATAGCTCAAAAAAATTATTATGTAAGTGCATATCCAACATCATATTTTATAGATGAAGATGGAAACTTGATAGGAGCAGTTGCTGGAATGATGACCTATCCTCAGATGACGCAGATATTAGAACAGATAAAAAGTGGAGAAATTTAAATGAGACCTATTTTTTTACAATTAGGACCTATAAGTATAACTTGGTTTCTGCTTTTTGGTGTAATTTTAACTATAATAGGATATATTATTTTAAAGATGATAACAAAAGATAATAAATATAAAGAGATAATAGAAGATTATTATCTCTTAGAACTGATAATAGGATTTATTGGCGCAAGAATCACTTATGTATTATTTCATTTAGGATTATATGAAGATAGATTAATGGATATAATAAGAATAAATCACTATAATTTAAATTTATTTGGTGGAATACTTTTAGCAACTTTAACACTTTTTATAATAACAAAAATAAAAAAAGAGCCTTTTTTAGAAATATTAAACAGATTGCTTGTTCCATTTTATTTTGCTATGGCTATAGGCATATGGGTATTTGAATTTGAAGGGATATTAGCTAAATCAAGTACAAGTGAAACTTTGATATATTCTTTATTGTTTTTTATATTTTTGATAATTCAATCATCCTTATTTGAAAGATATAAAAAAATAGGCTTAATTACCTTATCATCATCTGTTTTACTATATTATTTACTTATGATAATATTTTAAAAGATGTAATTCGGGTAATAGATAATAAAGGCTTGACAAAGTATATATTGTAATATTACAATATATATAAAGATATACCCCATATGGGTATATGAAAAGGAGATGTTATTGTGAAATTAAATGTTACAAATACAGCAATAGAACAAATCAAAAGTATAATGGAAAAGAAGGATGCATTTGATAAAAAAATTAGACTTTATGTATCTGGATATGGTTGAGGTGGCCCATCATATGGTATTGCTCTGGATGAGCAACACAATGAAGATAAAACTCAAGATATTGATGGAATAACATTTTTAGTGGATGAAAATCTAGTTGACCAAGTAGATGCTTTCAATGTAGATTATACAAAAGATTGGACAGGTAAAGGCTTTAGAGTTACAACAGGTAATAGTTCTTCTTGCTAATTTTTTAAAAAACTTCTGTAAACTTTGCAGAAGTTTTTTCTTGTTAATTTGTATAGAGTTTTAAAGAGGTATATAATATTAGTTAAGAAGAAATTTATGAGGAGTGAGAATATGAATACAGATGAAAAAAAGCAATTAAGAAAAAAGATTTTAAATGAAAGAAAAAAATTAAGCAAAGAAGAAGTAAATACTCTAAGTGAAAAAATCATATCATATCTCATCAAGATGGAAGAGTTTAAAAATAGTAAAACAATAATGACTTATCTAAGCTTTAAAGAAGAAGTAAATACATTTAAGCTTATTGAAAAGATGATGGACCTAGAAAAAAATGTGCTGACCACATATACAGATAAAAATAAAAATATAATAGTACCTTGTAAATTAAAAGATTTAGATGAATCATTAGATGAAAATCCATTTGGATATTTAGAACCTAAGGAAGATTTGATAGAAGAAGTAGATCCTGGTCAAATAGATTTAATAATAACACCTGGGCTTGCCTTTGATAAAAAGGGAAATAGAATAGGCTATGGTGGAGGATATTATGATAAATTACTTGCAAGAGCGCCACAGGCTATAAAGATAGCTCTAAGTTATGATTTTCAAATACTTTCTAAAGTTCCAAATGGAAAATTTGATATACCGGTTGATTATATAGTTACACCTACAAAGATTATAGTTTGTGAAAATTGATATAGATCATAGATTTTTAGATATGATTATTATATATTAAAAGAAAAATATTAAGGGGATGAAAGTATTGGCTGAAGAAAAAACTAAAAAACCTTTTGAAAACACTCGTGTAATAGCTATAGGAAGTGGAAAAGGTGGAGTAGGTAAATCTACTGTAACAGCTAATTTAGCTGTAGAGCTAAGTGAGATGGGTTATAGTGTAGGATTGATTGATGCAGATATATTAGGGCACAGTATACCTCAAATTCTTGGAATAAAGAATAAAAAGCCTATGGCAACTAAAGATGGTACAATCATACCTATTGAAGTTAATGGAGTAAAGATTATATCTATGGGGAATTTAATGGACAAGGATGAAGCACTTATTTGGAGAGGTCCTATGCTTGGAAATGTATTAACTCAATTTTTTAATGATGTATACTGGGGAGAACTTGATTATATGCTAATAGATTTACCACCAGGAACAGGTGATGTGCCACTTAGTCTTATGCAACAATTACCTAAAGCAGAAATACTAATAGTTACAACACCACAAATCACAGCAGCAGATGTAGCAAAAAGATTAGCTTTTATGGCTAAAAAAACAAATAGCAAGGTAATAGGTATAATAGAAAACATGAGTTACTTTATATGTGATAATTGTGATGAAAAACATTATATATTTGGCAAAAGTGAAGGAGAAAAACTAAGCAAAGAATTAAATGCACTTCTTTTAGGCGAGATCCCACTTTCTACACTAGTAAGAGAAGATAGTGATAAGGGAATACCTTCAGTATTAGATGATAGATTAGATATAAAAGATAAATACAACTTAATAGCAACAAAACTTTTAGAAACAGAATAAATATTATATATACGATTCAGCATGGATATAAATAAAAGATTCTTCAATATACGTTCAAAATGACTAAGTTTGTCAGCCTGAACGAAGTGAAGGATCTTGTTTTTTTATCTCCATTTGGGTAATAATATAATAAATATTTGCAATTCAAAATGAAATATGTTATCATTTACTTATAAGGCACCCCATATAGGGTGGGGTAGGAAAGGAGTGTAGCAATGAATATAGAAAAAGTAAGTTTCAAAGTTTCAGGAATGACTTGAGCATCCTGTTCAAATAGGGTAGAGAGTTCTCTATCAAAATTAGATGGCGTAAAAAGCGCTGTAGTAAATTTAATAGCAGAAAAAGCAACAGTAGAATATAATCCAGAAAAGATAAGCGTAAAAAAGCTTATGGATACTGTAACAAATACAGGATATAAAGCTTCCATGGATAGGGTAAGGCTTGATATAGAAGGTATGACTTGTTCAGCATGTGCTGCAAGGGTTGAAAAGGCACTAAAGAAGGTCCAAGGCATAGGAGAGGTAAATGTAAATATTGCCACAAATAAGGCAACAGTAGAATATTTATCATCAGATGTTGATGTATCTGACATGAAAAAGGCAGTAGAAAAAGCAGGATATAGTGCAAAAGAAGAAGAAAAAATAGATGTGGATAAACAAAAGAAAGAAAGAGAAAATGAGATAAAGAAACTTAAAACTCTTTTTATAGTATCAACAATTCTAAGTTTACCACTTTTATCAGCTATGTTTGTAGATATGGCAGGATTTGATACCATACTTAGCAATGGATGGTTTCAATTTGCTCTAGCAACACCAGTTCAATTTATTATAGGATGGAGATTTTATAAAGGTGCATATCATGCTCTAAAGGGTGGAGGAGCAAATATGGATGTGCTTGTAGCTATGGGTACATCAGCAGCATATTTCTATAGTATTTATATGCTACTAGCAGATATGAATCACTTTTATTTTGAATCATCAGCAGTTATTATAACACTTATAGTTCTTGGTAAATTAATGGAAGCAATAGCTAAAGGAAAGACTTCAGAAGCTATGAAAAAACTTATGGGCCTTCAAGCTAAAACTGCAAAGGTGATAAGAGATGGCGAGGAAAAAGATATTCCAGTAGAAGAAGTTGAAGTAGGGGAAATTATAATAGTTAGACCAGGAGAGAAAATTCCAGTAGATGGTCAAATAGTAGAAGGTAAATCTACAGTAGATGAATCAATGCTTACAGGAGAATCCATTCCAGTAGAAAAGGCTATGGGTGAAGAAGTAATAGGAGCAACTATAAATAAACATGGTACCTTTAAATTTAAAGCTACAAAAGTAGGAAAAGATACAGCTCTATCACAAATTATAAAGATGGTAGAAGAAGCTCAAGGTTCAAAAGCGCCAGTTCAAAGACTTGCAGATAAGGTATCTGGTATATTTGTTCCTATAGTTGTTGTAGTAGCAATCGTAACTTTTGCTATTTGGTTTTTAGTAACAGGTGAGATAAACCCAGCAATTTTAGCAGCAGTATCAGTGCTTGTAATAGCATGTCCTTGTGCACTTGGACTTGCAACACCAACAGCTATAATGGTAGGTACTGGTAAGGGTGCAGAAAATGGAATATTAATAAAAGGTGGAGAACATCTAGAAAAGGCAGAAAAGATAGACACAATAATATTTGATAAAACAGGAACTATAACAAAAGGAAAACCTGAAGTTACAGATATTTTGACATTTGATATAGAAAAAGAAGAAGTTCTTAGGATTTCAGCATCAGCAGAAAAATCATCAGAACATCCCTTAGCAGAAGCTATAGTAAATGATGCAAAGGCAAAAGAAATAACACTCTCAGATGTATCAGATTTTAATGCAATACCAGGACATGGAATATATTCTACATTTGAAGGATCAGAAATTTATCTAGGAAATAGAAGATTAATGAAAAAAGAAAATGTAGATATAAGTGAAGCAGATAGTGAAATAGAAAGACTTGAAAATGAAGGTAAAACTGCTATGATTTTAGCTATAGATAAAAAATTAAAGGGTATAATAGCGGTAGCAGATACTATAAAAGAAAGCTCTAAAGAAGCTATAGATGAACTTAAAGACATGGGCATAGAAGTATATATGATAACAGGAGATAACAAAAGAACAGCACAAGCTATAGCAAGAGAAGTGGATATAGATCATGTTATAGCAGAAGTATTACCTGAAGATAAGGCAGCAAATGTGGAGAAGATACAAGCACAAGGTAAGAAGGTAGCAATGGTAGGAGATGGAATAAATGATGCTCCAGCTCTAGCACAAGCTAATATTGGTTTTGCAATAGGTACTGGTACAGATGTAGCTATTGAAGCTGCTGATATTACTCTTATGAGAGGCGATTTAAAAGAAATTGTTACAGCTATAAAATTAAGTAAAAAAACAATGAAAACAATAAAACAAAATTTATTCTGGGCATTTGGATATAATACTCTAGGAATACCAGTTGCAGCATTAGGACTTTTAAATCCTATGATTGCAGGAGCAGCTATGGCATTTTCTTCAGTATCTGTTTTAACAAATTCATTAAGATTAAAGAAATTTAATATCAAAAAATAAAATTAATTAAAAGGAGAGATTTTGATGGAAAAAACATTAACAGTTGAAGGTATGAGCTGTGGTCATTGCACAAAAGCAGTAGAGGAAGGATTAAGAGAATTAAAAGAAGTAACAAATGCACGTGCTGATCTAAACAGCAAAACAGTAGAAGTAGAAGGCTATGAACTTAAAGATGAAGATCTTAAAAAAGCAGTAGCTGAAGCAGGATATGAAGTAATAGATATAAAAACAGTTTAAAATAAAAGAAAAGATCCTTCGCTATGCTCAGGATGACAGAATTGTCATTCTGAGAGAATGCGAAGAATCTAATTATTTTTGTCATATGTAAGGGGTGAATAAAGTGACAGATGAAAGAAAAAAAGCACTAAATCTTCTAAAAACTTCAAAGGGGCAAATAGAAGGTATCATAAGGATGTTAGAAGATGATAGATATTGTGTAGATATATCAAAACAGATACTTGCAGTCCAAGGACTTCTTAAAAAATCTAATTTAAATATATTAGATGCACATATAAAATCTTGTGTAAAAGAAGCAATACTTGAAGGTCATGGCGATGAAAAAATAGATGAAATTATTAATGTTCTGGATAAGTACATCAAATAATGTGGATAAGTTATTTTAAAAATAATTTATCCACATTATTTTTTTAATTTGTTTTAAAAAATATATATGATAGAATAGTAGAGGAAGAAATGAGAAAGGTGTGAGGAAATGGACGAAGGACCCAGTTTATACAATAAAAACAAAATAAAAAACTCTCCTTATAGTCCATTTTTAATATAAGCATAGGATTATACAGGAGTAGTTAGGAGTGATTGTATGCTTAATATTTATAAAACAATAGAAAAACAATTAGTAGAATTAAAGGATTTTGAAGATGGCTGTTGGGTAAATTTAATTAAGCCAAGCAGGGAAGAATTAGAAAAAGTAAGTAATGAATTGAATGTAGATATGGACTTTTTAAAAGCTCCATTAGATGATGAAGAAACTTCAAGACTTGAAATAGAAGAAGATCAAACACTTATATTAGTGGATATACCAATGGTTGAAAAAGAAGATGATTCTTATGTTTATTATACATTTCCACTTGGAATTATACTTTATAAAAAATATATTATAACAATATGTCTTAAAGAAAATTTACTCTTAGAACAATTTGTCGAGGGAAAGGTCAAAGCATTTTATACCTATAAAAGAACTAGATTTGTACTTCAAATGCTATATAGAATGAGTGCAAGATACCTTATATATCTAAAACAAATAGATAAGATATCTAGTAGGATAGAAAAGCAACTTCATAAATCAACCAAAAACAAAGAACTATTTCAACTACTTGATTTAGAAAAATCCCTAGTATATTTTTCTACTTCATTAAAAGCAAATGAAATAGTAATGGAAAAAATGCTTAAATCTGAATCAGTGAAACTATATCCAGAAGATGAAGATTTACTTGAAGATGTAATAATAGAAAATAAACAAGCCATAGAAATGGCAAATATATATAGCAATATATTAAGTGGTATGATGGATGCCTTTGCATCAGTTATATCAAATAATTTAAATATAGTAATGAAGGTACTGACATCAATAACAATAGTAATGTCAATACCTACAATGCTTGCAAGCTTCTATGGAATGAATGTAGGATTACCTCTGCAAAATTCACCATATGGATTTCTAATGATAATGGGTCTATCCATAACCCTTGCAACAGGAGCAATAGTTGTATTATATAAAAAGAATATGTTTTAAAAAGTTAGACTTAAAAGTCTAGCTTTTTTTTATTAAAATTTTATTACAAGGAAGGACTTAGAGTGCTTATGTAGAATATAATAAATATAAGGGGTGAAAATATGGAGGAAGCCAAACAAAATAAATTTTTATTTATATTAATAGTTATATTAACCTTAACAGAGTTATATTGGGGATATAAGGTATATAGGTCATACAAAGGAGTATATGATATTGGTTTTTTTCTTATATTTGTTCTTCAACCCTTGTGGTATAGTTTTTTAATAGTTGACGTGAGAGATGATCATCCCAGATGGAAGATCATCATATCAATAATTTTAACAATAATATTGCCAATTATCCTATATTATAGTTTACCAAACTATAGCTATGATGATGGTAGAGAAATTATAAGAGAAAAGTTTGATGAAGATGTAGAATTTACGGACTATTCAAATAGCATGGACACCATACCAGTATTTGAAAAGGAGAAAAATATTTTTATAAATGATAGAACATATTATTATAAAATATATACAAATGGAAAATATAAATACTTTATTTTAAATGAAAAAACAGGAAAATTAATAGAACTTGAAGAAGGTTATTGGGAGTAAAAAAGGAGATGATTAAATGATTATATATTATATATTTTTCTTTATAATATCTATAACAATTATTATACCATTATATATTTTTTTAATATATTCATTAATACATCCAGAAAAGACAATGTTTATGGGAAGTTCCTTATTCATAAAGAATAAAGATTTAGAACCTACTGAATTTGCATTAGATAGATATAAGTTTGGAATAATATTAACCCTAATACTTACGACGATATTCATAATATCTATTATTTATCAGTTAGTGAAATAAACAAAGTACAATTGTAAAATATTGGACCAATTATACAGAGCATTTGCTAAAAAATCTGATATTGAAATATTAGATGATGAATATGAAATTAAATATCATCGTGATGACTGGGAAAATAAGGATTTGAATTTGAAGAATGATAAATAAAGAAAATAGAAAATAGGTGATTTATTTGAAGATAATTAGAATCATACTTGCGATAGTAGTATTTGTTTTAGCAGTACTAGCTTTCATAAATAGGCATTCTACTGATATTAACCTAATACCATATATGTTAATAGGATTTGGTATTCTCTATATGTTTGATGCAATAGATTTTTATAAGTTGAATAGAAAGATTTATTCCATGCTTATGGCTGCATTTAGCTTATTTATGATTATAATAGGAATTTTTACTTTTTAAAAAGATAGTAAATAATTATTATAATTTATTTTTAGATATTTTAAGTACAGTAATAAAATACTAAATGATATTAATCTTTTTTCTTTTGTTTATAAAGATATATTCCATCAAAAATATAAAAGACACCGATAAACATAATAATATATGGTATTAGAAAATGTTCGATAGTAATAAGTAGTACTCCGAGAATAATTAATATTATGGGCAGTAAATTTCTGATTACTGACAAAACCATCACTTCCCTTCTATTATTTAAAAGCTAATTTATTTATAAAATAAAAAAGTTAACATCCTATAGTGATTTTAACATAAAATGATATGAAAACCTATATGCATTTATTAGTATCTTTTAACCTATCATATTTATTTCAGTAATAAATATGATACAATTATAAGAAAAATATTATCTAAAAAATTCTTAAAGGAGTGATTAATATGGATAATGGTGGATGTGTTAAATGTGGCAGTAAAAATGC
>NZ_JBQCYD010000064.1:0-10069 GCF_052088025.1 Senegalia sp. (in: firmicutes)
ATAAGTTTTGAGAGCTATAAACAAAGAGTTTATAGCTCTTTTTTGTTAATTATATTGACAATCATATATGAAAGTGATACATTTAATTCAAACTAAATATATTTCTATTGGTACAATTTATCATTAAATTGTTTAAAAGGGAAGTTCGGTGAAATTCCGACACGGTCCCGCCACTGTAAAAGATAGAATCTTATAAAAACCACTGTGATTTTCATGGGAAGGTATAAGATTTGTTAGTCTTGAGTCAGGAGACCTGCCAAATAGTATAAAACCGATTTATTACTCACGCGGATGAGGAGGTGTTAATTGATAATACTCTTTCTATGTATAGAAAGACTTTCTTATTAGTAATAAATCAGCATGTATATGCTGGTTTATTTTATGTTTAGATTATAATAACTACTTTATATTATCTTATAATTTTACCAATTTATCATAAAATCCATATGGCTTATAGAAGTATGGAAGGGTTAAATTGCATTTATAAGTAATTTAGTAGAACTATACTATATAGAAAATAATCTAAAAATAATTTTAGGGGTGAATTTAATGAATATAGCAATTGGAATATGTGAAAAAGTAAATGGTATTTGTACAACAATGGGCTGCTTCAAAGCTTTTAATAATAAAGACAAGCACTTTAAAGTTTATGAGGAAGAAGATGTGATATTATCATCTTTTTTCACATGTCAAATTTGCTCAAGTGGATCACAAGAATGGTTAAAAGAATTAGCAAACAGATTAGTAAAAAAGGAAGTTTATACTATACATATAGGCAAGTGTGTTGTTAAATGTAAAGCAAATAAAAAAGAAGAAATAACTAATATATTTAAATCTAAAAACATTAAAGTGATTGAAGGTACTCATTAAAGAAAGGTGAATTAAATGAAAAGAATAGTTAAATTTTTAAGCATATTTATATTAGCTATTATTATGCTGAATTTAGTAGGATGTAATGATGGTGAGGAAGAAACTGCAAAAGAAGTTAAGCAAGAAACGAGTAATAAATCTTCAAATTCTCATTATCCAGTAACTATAACTACTTATAATTGGAATAAGGAACCTGTTGAAATAACCTTTGAAAAAGCTCCTGAAAAAGTAGTTGCAATATACCAAAGTTCTATAGAAACTCTTTTAGCACTAGGTCAAGGAGATAAAATAGTAGCAGCATCATTTTTAGATGATCCAGTTAAAGATGAATATAAAGAAGCATTTGATAAAATCAAATATTATGAGCAGCTTCCAACTAAAGAAGAGATTTTAGCTATGGAAGCAGATTTTATTACAAGTTGGTATTCTTTATTTTCAGAAAAAAATTATGGAGATGTATCTTTTTGGCATGAAAGAGGTGTAAATACTTATATTCAACAAAATAGTGGAGTTAAATCTCCAAATAGTTTAGAAAATGAGTATGAAGATATAATTAATATGGGGAAAATATTTGATGTAGAAGACAAGGCTAATCAAATAGTAGATGATATGAAAATAAAAATAAAAGAAGCTAAAGAAAGTGTAAAAGATAAAAAATTGGTAAAAACTGTGATTCTTGAAAGCAGTAAGGAAGGACAATACAGAATATATGGAGAAGATAGTATAGGTGGGGATATAGCAAGTCAAGTAGGGGCTGATTTGGTTGTAGATAGAAATGATAATATTGGTGTGGAAGATTTAATAAAATCAAATCCAGATGTTATATTTACTGTCTACTATGGTGATTCTATAAAAAGTAAAGAAGCTGTTAATAATATAATGGATAATCCTGCTCTTTCGAGTGTTCCTGCCATTAAAAATGAAAGAGTAAATCCCATAGTCTTAAGTGAGGTATATGCCAGTGGAGTTAGGACATTAGATGGTATAAATACTATAATCGATGGACTTTATAATTCTCAAGAAAGCAAGTAACTTATGGAAAATTTAAGCAAGGGTAATAAAAATAAAAAATCAACAAAAACACCTACTTATATAGGTGTTTCTGTTATTCTCATATTTTTACTCATTTTTTCATTTTTATATTCGATCACTTTTGGCTCAATAGAAATTTCAGTAAAAGAAATATACAAAATAATATTATATAAAGCTTTTAATATAGGATCTATTCAAGATATTTCAAGAGCTATTGTAGATATTGTATGGATAGTGAGACTTCCTAGAATAATACTTGCAAGCATAATGGGTATAGGTCTTTCAGTATCTGGAGTAATCATGCAAGCGGTTGTAAAAAATCCATTGGCAGACCCTTATATATTAGGTATTTCATCTGGAGCTTCATTAGGTGCTACTTTAGCTATAATGCTAGGAGTTGGAACTATATTTGGTTCTAATTATGTAGGTGTATCTGCCTTTTTAATGGCTTTTATAGTTTCAATTATGGTGGTAAGTCTAGCTAATGTTAAGGGGAAAGCTACTTCTACAAAATTATTATTAGCTGGTATGGCTATAAGTACATTATGTTCATCGCTGTCTAGTTTTATCATATATACTTCAAGTAATAGAGAAGGGATGAGAACAGTTTCATTTTGGCTTATGGGGAGTTTTAGTGGTGCTAGTTGGGATAATTTGAAAATTTTAATACCTGTAGTAATTTCAGCTACTTTGTTTTTTTTAACCCAATATAGAAATTTAAATCTTATGTTACTTGGTGATGAAGTTTCAATCACTCTTGGTAGTAATTTACATCTATATAGGCAGATTTATCTACTTATCACATCTATTATTATAGGGTTTTTAGTATATAACTCTGGTATAATAGGTTTTGTAGGGCTCATAGTACCTCATATAGCAAGACTTACTTTTGGTACAGAGCATAAAAGAATACTTCTTACATCTTCTTTAATAGGGTCTATATTACTTATATGGTCTGATGTAATATCAAGGCTTATAATCCCTGGTAGCGAAATCCCTGTAGGGATAGTGATATCTTTAATAGGAGCTCCTAGTTTTGTATATCTCATAATTAGTAAGAACTATGGATTTGGAGGTAAGGATTAATGGATTTAAAATCAGATAAAATAAATGTTTGCTTAGAAAATAATCATATATTAAAAGATATAGATATAAATGTAGAAAAGAAAGAGTTTATAGGTATAATAGGTCCTAATGGAAGTGGTAAAAGTACATTTTTAAAATGTGTTTATAGAGTATTAAAACCTAATAGAGGTACAATATTATTAGATGGTAAGAATATAGATAGTTATAGTATTAAAGAAACATCTAAAAAGATGGCTGTGGTTTCTCAACATAATGAAACACAATTTGACTTTACTGTTATAGATATGATTCTATTTGGCAGATCACCTCATAAAAAATTTTTAGAAAGAGATAATAGTAATGACTATAAAATAGCCTATGAATCATTAGAACAGGTTGGAATGAAAGATTATTCAAAAAGAAACTTTTCTAATTTATCTGGTGGAGAAAAACAAAGAATAATACTTGCAAGGGCACTTGCTCAAAAATCAGATTGTCTTATATTAGATGAACCTACAAATCATTTAGATATAAAATATCAACTACAACTTATGAACATTGTAAAGAAGTTAAAAGTTACAGTACTATCAGCCATACATGATTTAAATATAGCTGCATTGTATTGTGATAAAATATATGCTTTAAAAGATGGAAAAGTAGTTGCATATGGAACTCCTAAAGAAGTCTTAACAAAAAGAACAATTAAATATATTTATGATGTAGATTGTGAAATAATAGAGAGAGAAGACAATGGAAGTATAAATATAATTTACAATGCATCATTTTAAAAAATAGTAGCAAAACATATGTTTTGCTACTATTTTTTTGTTATAATGTATTGTGAGGTGATACTTTTGGCGAAAATAAAAACCAAATTTATATGTAATGAATGTGGGTATGAAACTGCAAAATGGATGGGAAGATGTCCTACTTGCAATGAATGGAATACATTTGAAGAAATGATTGTAGAAAAAGCTAATACTAAGGGCTTAAATAAAAATAGAGAAATAAAGAAGGCTAAAAAGCTTGAAGAGGTTGATGCAAAAGGTAGTGAGAGAATCGTAACAAGTATGAATGAGTTTAATAGAGTTCTAGGTGGAGGAATTGTAAAAGACTCTGTAATAATATTAACTGCAAAGCCAGGAGCTGGTAAATCAACGCTTTTACTTGAAGTATCAGGAGATTTATCAAATAAAGGTTATAAGATACTTTATGCCTCTGGTGAAGAAAGTGAAAGTCAAATAAAAAATAGGGCAAATAGAATTTTAAAAGAAAAAATAGATAATATATGGCTCTTATCTGATACAAGTATGGATAATTTGCTAGATTCTATAGATGAAGTAGATCCAGATATAGTAATAATGGACAGTATTCAAACTTTTTCATTAGAAGAACATAATTCAAAACCAGGATCTCCTGTACAAACTATGGAATGTGCAAATATGGCAGTAAATGTAGCTAAAAATAAAAATAGGCCTAGAGCTATAATTATGATAGGTCATATGACTAAAAACAATGAGATGGCAGGACTTAGAACACTTGAGCATCTGGTAGATACTGTATTATTTTTAGAAGGAGATAATGAAGAAGAACTTAGAATTCTTACTCCTAAGAAGAATAGATTTGGTAGAACTGGTGAACTAGGTATATTTTCTATGGAAGAAGATGGCATGGTAGCTATAGAAAACCCTTCAGAGTATTTTATGACAAAAAGAGAAAATGATGAAATTGTAGCTGGTTCTGCAATATCTGTTATAAAAGAAGGAACAAGATCTATTATTGTAGAAATTGAATCATTGGTGTCAACTTCTTTTACTCCATATCCATCTAGGATAGGAGAATGTCTTAGAAAAGATCAATTAAATACCCTTATATCTATACTGGAACAAAGGGGTGGAAGTAATCTCTATGATAAAAATGTAGTTATAAAAACTACAGGAGGATTAAAATTAAATGAAACGTCTGTTAATCTTGCTATTATTATGAGTATAGTATCCTCCATTAAGGACAAAGGTATACCAAGTAATACTGTTTTTATAGGAGATGTAGGACTTACTGGAGAGATTAAAAAAGTACCTTCTATTGAATCTAGAATAAAAGAGCTTGAAAGAATGGGATTTAAAAAGGTATATGTTGCATATGATTCCATAAAAAATAATGTCAAATTTAAAGACATAGAAGTTATTAAATGCAAAACATTACATGAAGTAATAAATACTATATTTGAAGGTAGAAAAACACAATAAAATGACGTGGAATTTATCGAAATTTGTCAAAAAAAGTTGACAAGACTTTTGATTATGTGGTAGAATATAAAATTTGACAAATAAGCTATAATATTGTATACTGGAGATATGATTATTTTTATAATGTGGGAGGGTTTTGTATGTTTGATATTGGAGATAAAATTGTTTACCCTATGCATGGTGCTGGTATTATAGAAGGTATAGAAGAAAAAGAAATATTAGGTGAAAAGAAAAAATATTTTGTTATGAAAATGCCTATGGGAGAAATGAAAGTTATGGTTCCTATGGACAATATAGAAGATATAGGAATTAGAGAGGTTATAAGCTTAGAAGAATTAGAACAGGTACTTGGGGTACTAGGTGATGATGAGACAAAGATGCCTCAAAATTGGAATAGAAGATTCAGGGCAAATATGGATAAGATAAAAAGCGGAGATATTTTTGAAATAGCAGCTGTAGTAAGAAATCTTTTAATTAGAGATAGGGAAAAAGGCCTTTCTACAGGAGAAAGAAAAATGTTAAATAATGCAAAACAAATGCTTGTAAGTGAAATTGTTTTATCTAAAGATATAGATGAAATCCAAGCAGATGAATTAATAGAAGATATAGTAAAATAGCGTCTATTTAGACGCTTTATTTTTAATTTATTGCGTAAATTGTTAAAAACGTGGTAAATAAGTTATATATATTATTTTTTTGGTTATAATCATTTGATAGGAGGTGAAATATTTGGTAAATAAAATTTTAAGGGTAATTTTAACAGTAACTGGTTTTCTTTTAGGTTTTGGTGTTGCAGTATCAGCTAGAGATTTAGGTTTATTAGATTTTATTGAAAGTAGGAATTTTGTAATAATAAGTTATATTATTATAAGTGCATTAGTTGGAATTATAGTATTTTTATTATCTCCAAAAATTATAAACTTGGGTAATTCTATAGGTTCTAGTGTGGAAAGTGAATTACAAAGGATCCCAGCAACAGATATTATATTGGGAGCTGTAGGTCTTATAGTAGGTTTAATAATTGCATATTTGATATCTCAACCTATATTTAATCTTGAAATACCTTATATAACAGTGCCAGCTGCTGTAGTGGTATATTTATTATTTGGATATTTGGGTTTAAATGTGGCTACAAAAAAGAGAGAAGATTTTGCAGGGCTTACAAATTTATTTAAGAAAACAGTGGTTAAAGAAGATGGTGTGAAAATAGAATATCCAAAATCAAGAGTTAAGCCTAAGGTTTTAGATACATCTGTTATAATTGATGGAAGAATTGCAGATATTTGTAGAACGGGCTTTATGGAAGGACCACTTATTATACCAGAATTTGTATTAGATGAGTTGCAGCATATAGCTGATTCATCGGATTCTTTAAAAAGAAATAGAGGTAGAAGAGGTCTTGATATTTTGAATATGATACAAAAAGAAATAGATATAGAAGTTGTAATTCATGATAAAGATTTTGAAGATATATCTGAAGTTGATAGCAAATTACTTAAACTAGGTCAGTTTTTAAATGGAATGGTTGTAACTAATGATTACAATTTAAATAAGGTAGCTGAATTTCATGGAGTAGAAGTATTAAATATCAATGAACTTGCAAATGCTGTTAAGCCTGTTGTCTTACCAGGAGAAGAAATGCATGTTCAAGTTATGAAAGATGGCAAAGAATCTGGTCAAGGTATTGCTTATCTTGATGATGGAACTATGATAGTAGTAGATGGAGGTAAAAAACACATTGGTGAAGCATTAGATGTTATGGTCACAAGTGTATTACAGACTGCTGCTGGTAGAATGATTTTTGCAAAACCTAAATATATGATTGAACAAGCAGGATAAGAATATTTAAAACCTCTGACTTTTAGTCAGAGGTTTTACTAATAAATATGACAAAAAATAAATATTTTTTTATCATGTATGTGTTATACTAATTATCAATATATGCTATAATAAACAATATATTAACACCAAATAAAACAATTAATCAAGGAGGAATATGTTTTGTATAACACTAAAGACATAATAGATAAGATTTTAAAATCAAAAAAAGTGAAATTTAATCTAAATGAAGATGAATTGATAAGTATAGCAGTAGAGAAAGAAGGAGCTGAAATAGCTTCTAATGGTGCTTTAAGCATAAATACAGGTAAATATACTGGAAGATCACCTAATGATAGATTTATTGTAGATGAGGATTCAGTTAGGGATCATATAAACTGGAATAATCAAAACAAAGCAATTTCAAGATCAGATTTTGAAAATTTATTTAAAAGAATTAGTGAGTATATAAAAGATAAAGAACTATATGTTTTTGAAGGTTTTGTGGGTTCTGATGATGAATATAAAATGCCTATAAGAGTTATAAATGAACTTTCAAGTCAAAATTTATTTGCAAAGCAAATGTTTATAGAAAATAAGGATAACGATTTCAAAGAGGACTTCACTGTAATAGCTTTACCTGAATTAAAAATAAATGAAAAAGAATATAATATAAACTCAGAAGCTTTTATAATTATTAGTTTTGAAGAAAAATTAGTACTTATAGGTGGAACTAAATATAGTGGTGAAATAAAAAAATCTATGTTTACAGTTATGAATTATTTGTTGCCATTTAAAAATGTACTTCCTATGCATTGTTCTGCAAACAGAGGTAAAAAAGGTGATGTAGCTTTATTTTTTGGCCTATCAGGTACTGGTAAAACTACATTATCTGCTGATAATGATAGAAAACTTATAGGTGATGACGAGCATGGTTTCACTGAAGATGGAGTATTTAATTTTGAAGGTGGATGCTATGCTAAATGTATAGATTTATCTTGTGAAAAAGAACCTCAAATATATAGTGCTATTAGAAAAGGTGCCATACTTGAAAATGTTGTTTTAGATGAAGATACCAAAGAACCAGATTATTCTAATGGAATGTATACTGAAAATACTAGAGTGGCTTTTCCTGTGGAACATATTGATGATGCCATATTAGAAGGTAAGGGAGAAATACCAAAGAATATTATATTTTTAACTGCTGATGCTACTGGTGTTCTTCCTCCTATTTCAAAACTTACAAAAGAACAAGCAATGTATCACTTTATGAGTGGATATACTAGCAAACTTGCTGGAACTGAAAGAGGAATAAAAGAGCCTACTGCAACTTTTTCTGCTTGTTTTGGTGAACCTTTTATGCTTTTAAAACCACAAGTGTATGCTGAACTTCTAGGAGAAAAGATAGAAAAGCATAATTTGAATGTATTTTTAGTTAATACTGGATGGACTGGTGGAGAATATGGAAAAGGTAGTAGAATAAATTTGAAATATACAAGAGCTATGGTACGTGCAGCTTTAAATGGTGATTTAGAAAATGTAGAGTATAAAAAAGATGAAATATTTAATTTATCTATACCTTTAAAGTGTAGTGGAGTTCCAGAAGAAATATTAATTCCATCAAATACTTGGGAAGATAAAGAAAGATACAATAAAAAAGCAAACAAACTTAATAATAGTTTCATAGAAAACTTCAAAAAATTTGAAGTAAATGAAAAAGTAAGAGCATTATAAAATAAAAAGCTGCCATAAAGGTAGCTTTTTATTATTGGATTTCCTATAATGGTATTGGAGGTGGATAAAATGACTTATAAAAATAAAAAGATTTCTGTAATCATACCTGCTGCAGGCATGGGAAAAAGAATGAATAGCAATATAAATAAACAATATATTTTATTAAAAGATAGGCCTATATTATTTTATACATTAGATCAATTTGAAAAAAATGACTTTATAGATGATATAGTAGTTGTAGCTAAAGATGATGAAGTTGAGTATGCAAGAAAAAATATAATCAATAAATACAAATTCAAAAAGATTAAGTCTATAGTAAGAGGAGGTAAAGAAAGAAGAGATTCAGTATATAATGGATTGAAAAGTTTAGATAAGGATACTGATATAGTTTTAATTCATGATGGTGCAAGACCTTTTATTAATCAAGAAACAATAAATTCTTCAATAAAGGCTGCTATAGAACATGATGCAATAGTTGTAGGTGTTCCATTAAAAGATACTGTGAAAATTGTTGATAGTGAAAATATAGTTCGAAATACTCCTGATAGGAGTAAACTATGGCAGGTTCAAACTCCTCAAGCTTTTTCATATTCTCTTATAATGGATGCATATGATAGGGGTATTAAAGAAGATTTAAATGTAACTGATGATTCTATGCTAGTAGAGCATTTTGGAAATCCAGTAAAAATGATAATGGGAACTTATAAAAATATAAAGATAACAACAAAAGAAGATTTAATAATGGGTAAAAATTTTTTAGATGAGGAAGTGTAAAAATGAAGATTGGAATTGGCTATGACGTACATAAATTAGTGGAAAATAGAGATTTGATTATAGGAGGTGTAAAAATAGAGCATGAAAAAGGGCTTTTAGGTCATTCTGATGCTGATGTCTTAACTCATGCTATAATGGATAGTATACTTGGAGCCTTAAGCATGGGTGATATTGGAAGACATTTTCCAGATACATCAGATGAATTTAAAGATGTGAGTAGCATAAAACTATTAGAAAAAGTATATGAAAGTATGAATAATAAGGGATATAAAATAGGAAACATAGATTCAGTAATAGTAGCTGAGCGTCCTAAAATGGCACCTTTTATTTTAGATATGAGAACTATAATAGCAAAAACATTAAAAACTTCTATAGAAAATATAAACATAAAAGCTACAACATCTGAGACTCTTGGATATGAGGGCAGAGAAGAAGGTATATCTTCTAATGCTGTTTGTTTAATAACAAAAAAATAGTATTGTCAAGCACTTCTGAAAATGTCTGATAAAAGTTAAAAGATTAGCACCGAC
>NZ_JBQCYD010000065.1:0-9059 GCF_052088025.1 Senegalia sp. (in: firmicutes)
GTGCATAATATTTTAATTAATTTATTTGTCTACTTGACATGGGTCAGTTCATAATATAGTTCGCAAGAATTTTTTATTTAATTTTATATTTTTCCATTCTCTCATATAAAGTAGATCTACTTACATTTAATATTTCCGATGCACGTACTCTATTTCCATTTGTAAGTTCTAATGCATTTAATATAGTATTTCTCTCAGTTATCTCAACTGCTTTTTTTAGAGAAAAACTAGTTTCTTCATTTTTTTCAATCTTACCTCTAATATATTCAGGTAAATGCATCACTTCTATTTCACAACCAGAATCAACTATATTTATTGCTCTTTCTAATATATTTTCCAGTTCACGTACATTACCAGGCCAATGATAAGTTTTGAGTATATTTCTAGCATCTTCTGATATACCTTTTACATACTTACCGACATCACCCTTATGTTTTTCAAATAATACATCTATTAAAATATCTAAATCTTCTTTTCTTTCTCTTATAGGTGGAATTTCAAGTTTTATTACATTTAATCTATAGTATAAATCTTCCCTAAATTCTCCATCTACTATCATTTTAGCTAGGTCTCTATTAGTTGCAGCTATTACCCTTACATCTATTTGATAATTAGTATTTGAACCTATAGGTTCAACTTCTTTTTCTTGTAAGACACGAAGGATTTTTGCCTGCATATTTAAAGGCATATCTCCTATTTCATCTAAAAATATGGTTCCACCATCTGCTAATTTGAATTTACCTATTTTTCCACCTTTTTTTGAACCAGTAAATGCACCTTCATCATAACCAAATAATTCAGATTCTAATAAATCAGCAGGAATTGCAGCACAGTTCATCTTTATAAAAGGCTTTAATTTTCTAGGACTAGCATTGTGTATAGAATGAGCAAAAAGTTCCTTTCCAGTTCCACTTTCTCCAACTATAAGTATTGTAGAATTACTTTTAGATGCTTTTTGAGCAAAAGATTTAACCTTATTCATAGAAGGACTATTTGATGGAATATTTTCAAATGAATACTTTGCCCTTCTTTCCTTTATAAGTTCTTTCTTATAGTATTTTAATTCATCTTCCATACTATTTATTTTTTTTGCAAGAGTATTTACTTGATTTATATCCCTAAACATGATTTTTCCCATAACACCTATTACTTTGCCATCTTCAATTATTGGGATTCTCATTGCTACAATTTTATGTGTCCCTATTTTTTGTATCTCACCTATTTCAGATTCACCTGTATCAAGTACTATATGAAGTCTAGTGTTTTCAATTACATCAGTAACATCTTTACCTATGACTTCATCCTTATCTACATTCAAAAACTTTGCATAAGAATTATTTATCATATTTATTTTTCTATTTTCATCTATAAGTACAATACCATCATATGCATTGTTTAATATTGTTTTTAATGTTCCTGTCAAGTTTTTTTCTGTATTAAGTTTTTTGTTTATTATATTATTTCTATTATGGTAAGCTTTTAATAAATCTGTATTTGTAACTATCCCAACTAAATTATTCTTATCATCAATAACAGGAACTCTTCCTATATTCATATCAAACATCTTTTCAGTATCTTCATAGTCATGAATACATTTAATATCTCTAGTCATTATACTTTTAACTTTTTCTTTTATATCTATCTTTGAAATAGCTTCATACAAACTTTCTTTGGAAAACAAACCTACTAGTTCATCCTTGTCATTTAATACAGGTAATCCATCTACCTTATTATCATTCATTATTTTTACAGCTTGAACTATTTTTATATCTTCTTTTATAGTTATAGGATTTTTACTCATTACATCTCTAACTTTCATGATTACCTCCATATTAGAAAGGACCATCTATTAGATGGTCCTTAATTACTTCCCTTTAAAAGATAGGATAATGTGAATAAACTTTCATTTAAATGTACATTTTCAACAGTTACATGGTCTGGAACCTTTAAATCTGCTGGAGCAAAATTCCAAATCCCTGTAATGCCAGATTCAACTAGAATATCTGTTGTTTCTTGGCTACCTTCTTTAGGTGTACATATTATACCTATTTCAATATCATTTTCTTTGATGAAATCTGCCAATTCTTTTGTATCCTTTACTTTAACATCTCTTAATTCCATGCCTATTGCCTTAGGACTTTTATCAAATATCCCTAATATTTCAAATCCAGAATCTGAAAATCCCCTGTAATTTGCAATAGCTTGACCTAAATTACCTGCACCTATAAGTATAGAACGATATTTCTTATCTAGACCTAGTATCTTCCCTAGTTCATTTTGTAAATCCTCTACATTATAGCCATAGCCTTGCTGACCAAAGCCACCAAAGTTATTTAAATCTTGTCTTATTTGTGAAGCAGTAAAATCTGTTAATTTACTTAATTCTTTTGATGAAATCCTTTTAATATCATTATCTAAAAGCTCAGAAAGATATCTATAGTATTTTGGTAATCTCCTTATTACAGCCATTGAAACATTCTTGTTTTTCATTCTTATCCCTCTCAATTCTTCATTTTATTATGTGTCAATTATATAACATGTCGTCAATATTCGTCAAATTTCACATAGTAATCATTATACTAGATTTTTCAAACTTAATCAAAATTTTATCACTTTAATACTATACCCATCTTTCTACCTTTTTAAAATCTGTACTTAAAAATAATTATCATATATAATAGAATGAGAAATAAGGAGTGAAATTTATGATAATTTTATCGGCTAGTAATATAAACAAATCATATATAGGTGATTTAATATTAGAAAATATATCATTTGTAGTAAAATCACAAGAAAAAGTGGGACTAGTAGGTTTAAATGGTGCTGGTAAAACTACATTGTTTAAAATATTGATAGATGAAATCTCATTTGATAGTGGTAGTATCCATATTGCAAATGATACTAAAATAGGTTATTTAAAACAAAATACATTATTTGATAGTAATAATTCAGTATATGATGAAGCTTTAAATGTATTTGAATATATTATTGAATTAGAAAAAACTATAAGAAACTTAGAAATAGAAATTAGTGAAAAAAGCCAAGATGATACTTTTGATATAGAAGAACTTATGAACAAGTATTCTAGACTACAAGAGGAATTTAGCGAAAAAAATGGATATGGCTATAAAAGCGAAATCAGAGGAGTCCTAAAAGGCCTTGGTTTTTCCGAAGATGAATTTGATAAACCAATAAACAATTTAAGTGGTGGACAAAAATCAAGAGTTTTACTTTCAAAATTATTACTTAAAAAACCGGATCTATTATTACTAGATGAACCCACCAACCATTTAGATATAGATGCTATAAATTGGCTTGAAAAATATATAAAAGAATATAATGGTGCAGCAATCATCATAAGTCATGATAGATATTTTCTGGATTCTACCGCTTCAAAGATCTTTGAATTAGAAAATAAAAAATTAGAAATATATAATGGTAATTATAGTACTTATATGAAAAAAAGAAAAAAGAATCTTGAATTGCAAGCCAAAAATTATGAAAATCAACAGAAGGAAATTAAGTCTGAAAAAGAAAAGATAAAGCAATTATCCCTAGGTGGAAAAAGAGCTATAAGACAATCTAAAAGCAGAGAAAAAATGTTAGATAAAATAAATGTATTAGATAAACCTACATCTTTAGATGGACGTTCTAAAATAAGATTTGAACCCAAAGTAAAAAGTGGAGATGATGTATTAAAAATCAAAGAAGTATCCAAATCCTTTGAAGAAAATAAATTATTTGAAAATATATCCTTTGATATTTACAGAGGAGAAAAAGTAGGATTAATAGGTCCAAATGGTGTAGGAAAAACTACTCTTTTTAATATTATATTAAACAAAGTGAAGGTAGATAGTGGCCTAGTAAATATTGGTCACAAGGTAAATCCAGCATATTATGATCAAGAGCAAACAAATTTAAATACATCAAAAACAATTGTAGATGAAATTTGGGATGAAAACCCTCTTTTTGACCATTACACTATAAGGAGTTTACTTGCAAGATTCTTATTTACAGGAGATGATATATTCAAGGAAATTTCTACCTTAAGTGGTGGAGAAAAAGCGAGGCTTACTCTTATGAAATTAATGCTCTCAAAAGCTAATCTATTACTCATGGATGAACCTACAAACCATTTAGATATAGATTCAAAAGAATCATTAGAAGATGCACTTATAGATTATACAGGTACTCTCTTTGTAATAAGTCATGATAGATATTTCCTAAATAAGGTTACAGATAAGATATTAGAATTAAGTAGTGATGGAGTAGAAGAATTTTTAGGAAATTATGATTATTATATAGAAAAAAAGAATAGGGTTAAAAATGAAGATGAAGAAATAGAGACAAAAACTAAAACAGAGATGAAAAATGAACAAAAAAAACAAAGAGAAAAATTACGCCTACAACAAAAAAAGAAAAAAGAAATAGAAAAGATAGAAAAAACTATTAATGATTATGAAAAGAGATTAAATATATTAGAAGAAGAAATGTGCAATGAGGAAGTTTATTCAGATCCTGATAAAAGTCTGAAGAATCTACAAGAAACTACAAATATAAAAGAAAATTTAGATAATTTATATGAAAAATGGGAAATACTACTCATAGATTAAATGGGTAGTATTTTTAATTTTATGAAATATTTAGCTTATTTATGTGTTTTTATATGTAATTTATATATTATTGGCAGTTTATACACATACTATACACATAATCCCCAAACTTATCAACATTTTTTTTAAGGACATACCTATATTTGAGTTCTTATCCACATTATCCACAGGAATTGTAGATAAAACTGTCAACAATGTGGATAAGACAATTTTCAACAAAAAAGACCTTTTTGAAGGTCTTCTTTTATAAATATTAATTATATTTTCTATCAAAATCTCTCTGAGTCATTACAAGCATAAGAACCCCTTGAATGATTCCTATAATTTCTGGTATACCGGTCCATGCAAACAATAACATAAATATCCCTTGTCCTGTTCTACCTAAATAAAATTTATGAATACCAAATCCACCAAGAAATATAGCAAGTAATGAAGCAACTAATTTATTTTTCATAAAACCAACCACCCTTTTAAATTTTCTTACTATACTTATACCCTACTCTCAAAGTTTTAAATTTGGAACTGCATTTAAAGATAGGTCAGAAAATTTTCCATTCATATAATTATAATATCCAGCACATGCAATCATAGCTGCATTATCAGTACATAGTATTTTAGATGGATATTTCACATCTATTTTATGTTCTTTAGCCTTTTCCTTCATCAAATTACGAAGACCACTATTTGAAGCAACCCCTCCAGCAATAGCTATGATTTTAGAATTTTTAACATTAGCAAGCCTTATTGTCTTATCAACCAACACATCTACTACAGCCCTTTGAAAAGATGCAGCCACATCTTCTACTATAACTTCTTCATTTTTTTGTTCCTTACTATTTAAATAATTTAAGACTGCTGATTTAAGTCCACTAAAACTGAAATCAAAACTATCTTTTTCTAGATAACTTCTTGGAAAATCTATAGCATTTTCATTTCCTCTTTTAGCTAAATCATCAATTATAGGTCCACCAGGATAGCCTAATTTCATAGCTCTTGATATCTTATCAAACGCTTCACCTGCAGCATCATCACGAGTTCTACCTAGTATTTCATATTCACCATAGTCCTTTATATATACTAAATGAGAATGTCCACCTGATGCTATAAGGCATACAAAAGGAGGTTCTAAGCTTTTATACTCTATATAATTTGCACATATATGACCTTCTATATGATTTACTCCAATAAGTGGTTTGCAAATTGCAAAGCTAAGTGCCTTAGCATAGGATAAACCTACCAAAAGTGCACCAACAAGTCCTGGTCCATAGGTTACAGCTATATTATCTATATCATTTAATTCTAAATTTGCTTCATTTAAAGCATCATCTAATATATAATCTATTGTTTCAATATGTTTTCTAGAGGCTACTTCAGGTACTACACCACCAAATTTTTTATGCAAATCTATTTGTGAAGAAATCCTATTTGTTAGAACTTCCCGTCCATTTTTAACTATAGCAATTGAAGTTTCATCACAAGATGTTTCAATTCCCATCGTAATTATATCTTTCAAAATAATCCCTCCAATATTTAATATAATTATATACTATAGTTAAGAATATTAAAAGGACACCAAAAGGTGTCCTAATCTAATTTTTCATCTATACTTGATAGTATAGGATCTATTAAGTCTAAACTACATTTGTGATCCTGATTAAAGTGTTTACAATTTTCACAACTAATAATTGTTTCACCCATAGATTTTACTTCTGATCTTAAGGATTCATTTTCTTCAAAGTTATATTCACTACATCTTTCAGCTACATTTTTTAATTGATCTTTATTTACCAAATTATCTCCTCCTAAATAGTTATACCATTAGTATAGCTATTTAGAATAAATTTATTCCTCCACTTAAAACAACAGTAAGACCAGCATAAAGTACTATCCAAATTATCCATGGAATCAACACTGGAGTTATAGCTCTTTTATAAGATATCTCAAATATATACCTTGTACCAATAAATGATAATACCAAATACCATATTATAAAAATATCTAAACTTAAAGCTAGACCAAAAAACACTGTTCCTTCAATTGACTCTGGTAGAAGCATAGCTAAATTAAAATCAAAAAAATCAAGACTTGTAAATCTCACTATAATTTTTGATATAAGAGTAGCTATTGCTACAGGAATATATGAATAAGTTGTTACAAGTAATCCTTCTCTTGTATCACCATCTCCACCAACCAAAACAGAAAGCCCTGTTATCATAAAAGCTTTAAAGGATATTATTATTAGCGGGATTATAGTAGTGAAAAAAATAGCCATATATTTATATAAATCTAACTGACTTCCACTTGGTACTTCTTGTCCACTTTCTTTAGCACTTTCTATAGTATTATTTATAAATTCAGGAGAACTTATATCTATAAATGAAGCTAAAAATGAAAGTAATATTATTATTGAAATAGATAACTTCAAATTTGGATGAAATTTTAAACTTTTAAATAATTCTACAGGATTTGTAAATACATCTTTGATTTTTTCTTTTATAGTAAGTTCCCGCACATCACTATAATCTATAAATTCTTCATCATTGTTTTTCACTTAAACACTCACTCCTTATATCTCTTTCCACATGATGATTGCATCTTCCTTTGTATCAGCATAATAGCCTGGTCTAGTCCCTATTTCTACGAATCTATTGTTTTTATATAACTTTATAGCAGGATAATTAGATTTTCTTACTTCAAGTGTCATGTGATTGATTATCAGTTCATTACAAATATTTATTAAACCATCAATAATCATTTGACCTATTCCCATATTTCTAAATCCAGTAGCTACAGCAACATTTGTAATATGTGCTTCATCTAAGATTAGCCACATACCACCATAAGCTACTACCTTTTCATCTACTTGCGCTATTATGTATCTGGCAAGTTTATTTTCTTTTACTTCTTGTATAAAGGACTCTTTTGACCAAGGAGTAGAAAATGATACCTTTTCCACCTCTAATACATCATCTATATCATCTACATTCATCTCTCTTATAATTATATCATTCATTTTTTTTATTAATCTTTTCATCATATTGTCTTTCAGCTTGGGACTTTCTTAAGTATTCTGGAAGTAAATCTTTATAATCTATGCTTTCATTATTGTTAAACTTAATAAGTGCAAGCTCTGCTACAGAAGATGCCCTTGGCATTTGACCTGCCTTAGTTGAAAAGATTACTCTTTCACCTAATTCTTCCTTTAACATATCTTCATACTTTTCTTTCACATCACCATTTATAATTATTTTTTCATCTCTTTTTTTAAGTAAATCTATCAAATCCTTGATATTTAAAACATCTTGCTCCATTTCCACAATAAACTTAGAATCTACCCATTTGTATATTCCACAATATACTCTATCACGTCTAGCATCTAACATAGGAACTATTATACCATCAGCAAAGGGTATGTTAAAGGCAAGAGCGTCCATAGTTGGTATAGCTATTGTTTTCTTCTTATGAGCATGTGCCATAGCTTTTATGCTTGCTATGCCTATTCTAAGGCCTGTAAATGATCCAGGACCTACTGCAGCTGCATATATGTCTATATCTTTAGGCTGTAGTCCTAAATTATCCATGAGGCTAGCTACACTTGGCATCAACTTTACAGAATGAGTCATATTGTCATTTATTATATGTTCACCAAGTAAACTATCATCATCCATTACAGCACAAGTTGCAACCCTAGTTGAACTTTCTATTGCAAGTATTTTCATATCTTCCTCAGCTCCTCCTCTAAATATTTATATCTTTCACCTATTAATTTTATATTAAATTTCCTACTATTTGCGTCTATTGTTTCTATATATATTTCTATTCTTTGATCTGGAAGTATTTCACCTATATTTGATGCCCATTCAATTATACTTACAGATTCAGAATAAATATATTCTTCATATCCTATATCATACATTTCATCTATATCTGCTATCCTATATACATCAAAATGATTTACATGAAGTCTTCCATCATATTCATTTACTATGGTAAATGTAGGACTTGTTACATATTCTTCTACTTCAAGCCCTCTTGCAATAGATTTAGTTAAGGTGGTTTTTCCTGCCCCTAAATCTCCATCTAAACAAATTACATCACCTGAATTTAATAATTTTCCTATTTTTTCACCTAATTTTTCTGTTTCTCTTGTATCTATTGTAATTATTTCCACTATATTTCAACCCTTTTCCTTACTTAGTCTTACTATGTATTATATAGTTATTAATCATTATATACAAGAAAAAACCAAAGCATACAGCTTTGGTTTTAGATTTTTTATTTATGCAGAATTGGTGATATTCTTTTATATAATGGTATAGTTATAGCTGAAATCAATATACCCTTTACTATATTAAAAGGCGTAATTGCAAATATAACTAGAGATTTTACATCCACAACATACTTATTAAGAACTGCTCCCATTTCTACAAAACTATCAATTGGTAA